>JALWRY010000001.1 GCA_027080445.1 Thiohalobacter sp.
GCTGCTAAGACAAGCCTTCGCGGTGGCGACAACGAATCGGCCTTTTTCGGTGGAATTTGCTTGACAGCAAGCACAGTTCATTGCGAGGCACGTGGCGCCGTGGCAATCTCAGTCCGGATAGCGCCCGACGCGAAGAGATTGCCGCGCTTCGCTCGCAATGACGGGGTATGATCAGCTTCCAGCCAGCCTCTGTAATCGCGTTTGCATATCACGGTGAATCGTCACCAGCCGTTCACGGTTCTCGGCAGGCAAGGCATCGAGCGCATCAACACGCTCACCGTAATCCCTCGTCACAGCCAACAGACGTTCGATACAGGCGCCGAGGTCGGTACGCCGCAAGCCGAGGTTTTGCGCAAACTGTACGCATGCTGCCTGCAAGGGATCGTCCACCCCGGTATGTTCGCCATACTCACCGAAGGGTACGGCGCACACCATGTTGTGCATACTGTAGGCGCGCATCGGCGTAGGGTCATAGACCGGGGAAAAATGCGCCTCACCCATTGCGCCGATCAGCGACAGGTTCTCCAGGTGCAAATCGCCGTTGCCGGTCAACAGGGCCAGCAACACTCGCTCCAGCAGGTGGATACGCGCTGCTTTTTTGTCTGCAACGAGTAACGGATCGGCCAGGTCGATGACCTTGCCGATGCGGTCCAGCGAACCGTCCGTATGCCGGACGATATCCTTTGCGCCGGATGCCAGCAGCGAATACAGACTTTCCATCGGCAGCGGTGCGCCATCGGCGTCGCGATCGAAGCGCTCCACGGCCAGCGCCGGCAGACCGCCCACTTCGGCGTGCCAGTAACGCGGTGTTTCAAACCCGGCTTCACGGTGTATATCGAGGGCCAGCGCTTCAAGTGCCGCCAGCCCGGGATAGGCCTGGGTGCGTTCGATTTTAAGCACCACGTCGATACGGTCATCGCGCGCGGTACGATTCGGCAGGCTGATACGACCGTCCCAGCCTTCCGCCGGTATCGCCACCAGCAACTTGGGAATCGCGCCACCCACGGACGGCGTCGGACCGAGGCTTTCGAGAATAAAACGCGCGTCGGCGTCCAGCCACGAAATCATATCCTTGAGCGAAAACCCGAAGCGGTCTCCAATCGGCACCAGCGGGCCGCTGTCGTCACTGGCATACCAGTGCTGGGCCGCCTCATCATCGGCAAACACATCGATGTGACCGATCCCGCCATGACCGGTCTGCGCCAGCAACGCCAGGTCCGCCTCGAACCCGCTACCCGGCTCGACGCCCTTCTCGCGCAGGAACGCCAGCATCAGCTTGCGCTGGAAGTTCTGCTCGTCGGCGGGGGGAATCAGGGCGCGAAAGCGCGGGTGCAGGGAACCGCTTTGATGGTGAACGATGGTGGTTTCAGCAAATAACGGCGGGGGATAGACAAGGCTCAGGCCGGGAATATGGCGATCGACAAACTCCTGTGCATAGGAAAAACGCGCCTCGGTGTCCGTCACATACAGGCTGCCCATCTTCACGGCCTGCCCGCCGGCGCGCGTCCAGATACTGAGTTGCACGTCCTGCATCAGAACAGGTCGCCCCGTGACAGTTTTTCGGTGAAATCGCTGTCCGGCAACAGCGTCAGCCTCAGTCCCACGGCGCCCGCGAGGCTGGCCAGTGTGCCGAGGTCTGCACGGCCGGTACGCTTGATGCGGGAAATACTGGATTCCGGGACCGAGGCCCGCTCGGCCAGCTCACCCTGCGACCAGCCACGCTCCTGCGCCTGGTGCAGGATATCGCGCATCAGGCCCGCAGCAATAGAATCATGTTTGTCGGCAGGTATTGTCATCACTGACAAGTATAGCGCAAATCAATCCTTGTCAGATACGCTAAATATTGAGATATTATTGTTATTTTTGACGTAACTGCTAATTTTTTAGGCTTTACTGGGATAAACGCCGTTCGCGCCGCCGCTGACGAATCTTGTACAGCGTCAGTACCGGGCCGGAGACCACATATAAAAGGAAGCCAAAAAACAGCACGCTGGGCGGGTGACTGGAGATCACCACAAACACCGCCACGGTAAAAACCAGCGCCACGAACGGCACACGGTTCTTGAAATCGATTTCCTTGAAACTGTAGTAACGCACGTTGCTGACCATCAGCGCGCCCATGGTCGCTGCCAGTGCGGCGCCGATCATCCACATCTCCTCACCGCTGAAACCGTTGTCCTCGCTGAACCAGACCAGCCCGGCCAGCACGCCCGCCGCCGAGGGACTTGGCAGGCCCTGGAAATAGCGCTTGTCCGCGCTACCGACCTGGGTATTGAAACGCGCCAGGCGTAGCGCCGCACCAGCGGTATACACAAAAGCCGACAGCCAGCCGAGTTTGTTCCAGATCCAGCCCTGCTCGATCATGCTGCGCAGGGCCCATTCGAAAACAATGAGCGAAGGCGCAAGCCCGAAGCACACCATGTCCGACAGGCTGTCGTACTGCACACCGAATTCACTCTGGG
>JALWRY010000002.1 GCA_027080445.1 Thiohalobacter sp.
GGATGGACTGGAGTAGGGTATGACGAACCAGGTCTGTTTCACCACCCTGCAATTCGACGAGCCCTGGACGCTTGAGAACTATCTCAAGGTGGGCGGTTACCAGGCGTGGAAGAAAATCCTGCAGGAGAAAACGCCGCCGGAAGACGTGGTCGAGATCGTCAAGGGTTCCGCTCTGCGCGGACGGGGTGGCGCCGGTTTCCCGACCGGCCTGAAGTGGAGTTTTATGCCGCGCAATGCGCCGGTGCAGAAATACATCGTCTGTAACTCCGATGAATCCGAGCCGGGCACCTGCAAGGACCGCGATATCCTGCGTTACAATCCTCATGCGCTGATCGAGGGTATGGCGATTGCCGGTTACTCGATGGGCGCCACCGTCGGTTACAACTACATGCGTGGCGAGTTCCACCACGAGCCGTTCGAGCGTTTCGAGGAGGCGTTGAAAGAGGCCTATGCGGCCGGTTATCTGGGCGAGGACCTGATGGGTTCGGGGATCGACTTTAACCTGTATTCGCACCTCGGCGCCGGTGCCTATATCTGTGGCGAGGAAACCGCGCTGTTGAATTCGCTGGAAGGCAAGAAAGGCCAGCCACGCTACAAGCCGCCGTTCCCGGCCAACTTTGGCCTGTATGGCAAACCGACGACCATCAATAACACCGAAAGCCTGGCCTCGGTGCCGGCGATCCTGCGCAATGGCGGCGACTGGTTCCTGAACCTCGGCCAGCCCAATAATGGCGGTGAAAAAATCTGGTGCGTGTCCGGCCACGTGAACAAGCCGGGCAACTATGAAATCCCCTTGGGTACGCCGTTTGGCGAACTGCTGGAACTGGCCGGTGGCGTGCGTCACGGCCACAAGCTCAAGGCGGTGATTCCCGGCGGTTGTTCCATGCCGGTGATGCCCGCCGATTTAATCATGGACGTAAAGCTCGATTACGATTCATTGTCGAAGGCCGGTTCCGCGCTGGGTTCGGCCGGCATGATCGTCATGGACGACAGCACCTGCATGGTCAAGGCGCTGATGCGTATTTCACGCTTTTATTACGCGGAGTCCTGCGGTCAGTGTACGCCTTGCCGTGAAGGTTGCGGCTGGATGTACCGCGTGATCAAACGCATCGAGGAAGGCCAGGGTACGATGGAAGACCTCGACCTGCTGGAGAGCGCGGCCGGACAGATTGAAGGGCATACCATTTGCGCTTTCGGTGATGCGGCGGCCTGGCCGGTGCAGAGTTTCCTCAAGCACTTCCGCCACGAATTTGAATACCACATCCAGCACAGGAACTGTATGCCGGGCACCAGCAGTCACCGTGTTGGCGGTGCGAAGGGAGCGGCGGCATGAGCGCCAAACCCGAAGCCGTGGCAGACGACATGCTCAATGTCGTCATCGACGATGTCGAATACAAGGCGCGCAAGGGCGCGATGATTATCGAAGTCACCGACGACAACGAGATCAGCGTACCGCGTTTCTGTTACCACAAGAAACTGCCGGTCGCCGCCAATTGCCGGATGTGCATGGTGCAGGTGGAGATGGGCGGCCGCATGGCGCCCAAACCCTTGCCGGCCTGCGCTACCCCGGTGGCCGATGGAATGAAAGTCTGGACGCAGTCGGACTATGCACGCAAGGCGCAGCGCGCGGTGATGGAATTTCTGCTGATCAACCACCCGCTCGACTGCCCGATCTGTGACCAGGGCGGGGAGTGCGAGTTGCAGGATGTCGCGCTGGAATACGGCCGTGGCGTTTCGCGTTTTACCGAAAACAAACGTGTGGTGCCGGAGAAAAACTTCGGCCCGCTGATTGCCTCGGATATGACGCGCTGCATTCATTGCACCCGTTGTGTGCGCTTCCTGCAGCACGTGGCCGGCTACAAGGAAATGGGCGGCATGGGACGTGGTGAAAACGTGCAGATCGGCACCTATATCCAGCACAACCTCGAATCGGAACTGTCCGGTAATATTATCGATGTCTGTCCGGTCGGCGCGCTGACATCGCGGCCGTTTCGTTTCAGTGCACGCGCCTGGGAACTGGAACAGACGCCATCGATCGCCGCACACGACTGTGTCGGCGCCAACAGCTTCCTGCATACGCGTCGCGGCAAGTTGATGCGCGTGGTGCCACGGGAGAACGAGGCCATCAATGAAGTCTGGGCGACCGACCGCGATCGCTTCGGCTACCAGGGCGTCAACAGCGACGACCGGCTGACCACGCCGATGGTGAAACGTGCGGATGGCTGGCAGGCCGTCGAGTGGGAAGAGGCCTTGCACATCGCCGCACAGGCGCTTGCCGAGCGTGTCAGGGAACAGGGTGCGGATCAACTCGGCATGCTGGCGTCCCCGAGCGCCACGCTGGAAGAACTGAGCCTGTTCAACCAGCTGGCGGAAGGGCTGGGTGTATCCAATATTGATCACCGCTTGCGCCAGACAGACTTCAGCGGGCAGGCGCAGCAACCGCTGTTCCCGTT
>JALWRY010000003.1 GCA_027080445.1 Thiohalobacter sp.
TCGCGTTCCAGCAGGCGCGGCATGTTGGTTTCCAGCCAGTCGAAAAAGGCCCGGTCCTCGATCAGGCCGTACTTGATGACTTCCGCCAGGCCGGCTGATAACTGGCGGTCATCCAGTGTATTGAGGGTGTCAGTATCCGCCAGGACCAACTTCGGCTGGTGGAAAGCGCCGATCATATTCTTGCCGAGCGGGTGATTGACACCGGTCTTGCCGCCGACGGACGAATCCACCTGGGCCAGCAGGGTGGTGGGGATCTGGATGAAATCCACGCCACGCTGGTAGCTGGCGGCGGCAAAGCCGACCATATCACCGACGACGCCACCGCCCAGTGCAACCAGGCAACAGGACCGGTTGAAGCGTTTTTCCAGCAGTGCGTCGAAAATACGGTTGAGAATGTCGAGTGTCTTGTACTGTTCTCCATCCGGCAGGATCAGCTGTTCGAGCGAGTAATCACCCAGCGCGGCGCAGACAGTGTCCATGTACAGGGGCGCGACGGTTTCGTTACTGACCACCATGACCTGGCGCCCGCGAATCGCCGGCGTATACAAGGCTGTCTGCGAAAGCAGCCCCGGTCCGATGTGGATGGGATAGCTGCGTTCGCCCAGATCGAGTTGCAGGGTTTTTTTTATCATCATGTCTCTCTGGCCAGGGCGCAAGCACCTCATCCTACAGGGGCGTCAGACAACTCCGTTTCATGTTCTTCAAGGGAAAATTATAGCGTTTATCTGTGGGTGGCCACTAGCTTTCTTCTATATAGCGGGTGATTTTCTGTACCACCTCACGCACCTTGCAGCCGTCGGTTTCAATGACGAGGTCGGCGATCTCACGGTACAGGGGGTCGCGTTCGTCCAGCAGTTGTTGCAGTTTCTCGCGTGGGTTGTCGGTCTGCAGCAGCGGACGGTTGCGGTCATGGGCAGTGCGTTGAAGTTGCTGATCCACTGAAGTTTGCAGGTAAATGACTGTCCCGCGGGAGGCCAGGTTGCGACGGTTACGGGCGTCCAGTACGGCGCCGCCACCTGTGGCGAGAATGATGCCGGGCATGGCTGAGAGTTCGTCGATGACTTCCTGCTCGCGTTTTCGGAACCCGGATTCGCCTTCCAGTTCAAAGATTAACGGGATATCAACCCCGGTTCTGGCTTCAATTTCCCGGTCACTGTCAATGAATTTTATGCCCAGCGCACGCGCCAGCTGGCGACCGATGGTGGATTTGCCGGCCCCCATGGGCCCGACCAGAAAAAAACTGCCCGGCATTCTCATGCCGGGCAGATATGCCAGAAATTCAGGCTGTGTACAAGTCGGGCTACTGTATGTTTACGCCCTGCTTGATGATTTTCGGTGTCACGAAGATGAGCATTTCACTCTTGTTGTCCTTGTGACTCTCGGTTCTGAACAGCCATCCCAGCCCCGGCAGTTCACCCAGGAAGGGCACGCGTTCGGCCTGTTTGCTGCGCGTTTGCTCGTAAATACCACCCAGCACCAGGGTTTCCCCGTTATCGACCAGTACGCGTGTCTGGACGTTGCGGGTATCGATACTGGGTACCCCGGCAAAGACCGTACCCACGCTGTCCTTGTTCACGTTCAGGTCCATGATGATGCGATCATCCGGTGTGATTTGCGGGGTCACTTTCAGCTGCAGCACGGCTTCCTTGAACTGGATGGAGGTCGCACCACTGGAGGTGGCCTGCTGATAGGGAATTTCAACACCCTGCTGGATAGTCGCTTCCTGCTGGTTTGAGGTAATGACGCGCGGGCTGGAGATGACTTCGCCGCGGTTTTCGAGTTGCATGGCGCTCAGTTCCAGTTGCAACAGGTTACTGCCCAGCTTGCCAAGCGCAATACCCAGTGCGCCGGACGGGTTGGCGACCGGGAGATTGACCAGCAGGCCTTCGTTGCCTTTCTGGCTGCCGCTGCCATTTACCTCGAAGCCGGTGATCGTACCGTTGCTGAAGTTGACGTCGCCGGGTCGCTTGCCACCCACTGCGAGTCCTGTTTTGTTGCCAGCAAACCCGTCTGCGTGGCTAAGGCCGAACTTGACCCCCAGTTCCCGGGCAAAGTCATTGTTGGCCAGTACGATGCGTGACTCAATCAGCACCTGACGCACCGGGATATCCAGTCGTGCGACAAGGCGGCGGATCTGTTCCAGTTTCTCGGAGGTGTCCTGAACCAGCAGTGTATTGGTGCGTTCATCGACACTGACCTTGCCGCGTTCAGATAGCTGTGAGCTGTCTTCGTTGCTCAGCAGTTCGGCGAGGTCGGTGGCCTTGGCGTAGTTGACCTGGATGAGGTCGGAATACAGCGGTGCCAGTTCCTCGATCTGCTTCTTGGATTCGAGTTCGAGTTTCTCGCGGGCGGCAATCTCTTCACTCGGGGCGACCAGGATGACATTGCCGTTCTCACGTTTGGCGAGGCCCTTGGTCTTAAGCACGATGTCCAGCGCCTGGTCCCAGGG
>JALWRY010000004.1 GCA_027080445.1 Thiohalobacter sp.
TCCCTGAACAGGCGAACACCGGGCTACCGGCAGTTGCGGACAAATGAGTAACTTGCTATATAGACCCACGCATAATCAAAACAGGGACGAATCACATGCTGAAAAAAATCATTATTATCTCTTTCGCCATGCTGGCCACGGGCTGTGCCACGCTGTTCTCCCCCTCGAAGGACACCATCAGCTTCGAATCCGAACAGAAAGGTATAACAGCCTATATCGAGGGCAGAAAAGTGGGGGACGTGCCTTTTTCGATCGACCTGGATCGGGAGGTCTTCAAACACCAGTTCATTACCTTCAAGAAACCCGGCTACAAGACCATGCAAATGCGGGTTAAGAAAAGTCTGAATAAAACTTCCCTGTTCAATCTTACCTCCTGGCCTTCATGGCTGACCGATGCTATCAGCGGCAATATGATGGAGTATTCACCCGGCCATTACATTATTGAACTTGAACCCAGGAACGCGCCCAGACAAAGTCGGCAAGGTATCAGCCTGAAACGCTTCGTGTGGTCACAATTTGTCAATATACAGCGCGATGTCACCCGTGGTCATGGCGACTATCGGGATACACTGGATGAGCTGGCCCGCAAAGACTTCCACCAGGCACCCGACTGGTCCAACCCGGAGCTGACCCGGATGGTCGTAGTCAGCCGTAATCCGGCACAACTCTACCGGCTTGTCTCAAACTGGCTACAGAGCAAGACATCCTTCACTATAGACAAGCGAGGCGAACCGTTATAGATTGCCTTCGTGCCCCATAGTTTTAAAGAATACACGGACTGCACAGTCCGGGGCATATAAAAAGCACCACCCGTATCATTATCTATTCAACCAGAAATCAAGGAGTATTCAGAGGATGAAAAAAACAATACTGGCAGTGACATTGTTAGCGGGTTCCAGCACGGCGTTTGCTGCGACCGATAGCGGTTCAGGCTGTGGCGTTGGCGCCATGATCTTCGAAGGACAGAGCGGTGTTGTACCCCATGTACTGGCGGCAACAACTAACAACACATTGGGGAACCAGACATTCGGCATGACATCCGGTACGCTGGGCTGCGATGTGGACCAGGAAATATCTGTCGCAGCAGCTGATTTTCTTGACAACAACATGGAAAAAGTTGCACGTGATATGGCCACGGGTTCCGGTGAATCACTGGACACACTGGCCAACCTGATGGGCATATCGGCCCGGGACAGCAGCCACTTCAAGGCTGTTACCCACGCCCGGTTTGCCACAATCTTTGCAAGCGATAATGTACACAGCAGTGATGTCATCGCTGCCTTGACCCAGGTTATGAAGCAGGACAAGGTACTGGCAAAATACGCCGGTTAAGCACCCCACCGCCTGCCACCGGTTGGTGGCAGGCGATTTCTCTACTATGGTGATCCTTTGTGGCCGACTTGCCGCTTTGGCGGAACCTGCCACACCCTTTCACCCACAGCTGACTCCCACAGATGACCACCCACCGGCCTACACTGTATGCGGTTTATGTCTTGCCGGTCATGCTGTTGTGCTTCTGCACGGCCACTGCGACAGCCGCAACACCTGCTGACCAGGCAGTTGCGAAGGCAGAACAACTCGGACTTGCCCGGAACGACGACTGGTTGAGGCTGGTTCACTATAAACCGGAAGGAAGTGGCTACCGGAGCCAGGCCGATGATATCCACTTCTTCAATGCAGCGGACGGGAAAACTTCTCCGGCGAACGAGCTGGCAGCCACCTTGCGCGCTTTCTTTCAGCCCGGGGATAACGATAATCATCCACAATGCCGCTTCCCGGCACGTCTGCACTGGCTGGATCAGCAACTTGACCTGCACAGGCTCGGCCTGCCTGCTGTCCACTGCAAGGCGCTGAGGCAATGGCGTAAAACACTCAACGCAGAACATGCAACACTGGTCTTCCCCGCCGCCTATCTCAATAGCCCATCCTCCATGTTCGGTCATACACTGCTGCGCCTTACGCCGTCGGATCACCGCAAGTCGACCCCGCTCGCGGCCTATGCGCTGAATTATGCCGCCAATGCCAATGAGGACGATGGCGGGCTGGCCTACAGCTTCAAGGGCCTGTTTGGAGGCTACCCGGGCATTTTCTCCATCGTGCCCTATTACGAAAAGATCAAGCAATACAGCGATATTGAAAGCCGGGATATCTGGGAATATGACCTGAACCTGAACCAGACAGAAATCGACCAGCTGATGAACCATGCCTGGGAACTCAGGCATATCAATTTTGACTATTATTTCCTCACCGAGAACTGTTCCTATCATGTGCTTTCATTGCTGGAAGTCGCCCGCCCCGGCAGCCGGCTCACGGATGATTTTTCCATCAAGGCCATACCCTCCGACACGGTGAGAGCGGTCGTAAACGCCGGCATGGCTGACAAGGCGGCCTACCGGCCGGCAACGACAACCCTGATACGACAACGCCTCGCTTTGCTGAACAC
>JALWRY010000005.1:0-1462 GCA_027080445.1 Thiohalobacter sp.
ATACCCAACAGGCGGTGCAGAATGCCGCTGTCACGAACGTAATAGCGGGGCGATTTCACCAATCGTTTCTTGAAGTTAGCGCGACAGCATACCTTGCATATCAGGATCATGGTTCCGTATTTGCAAGGTATTTTAGGGGTCGGTTGGGGTACCTGGTATGATTTTGCCGGGTGGATTCCACGACAGAATTTTACCTGATTTAGTCGCGTATCAGCGGGTGGATTCCACGACAGAATTTTACCTGATTTAGTCGCGTATCAGTCGGCGTTTATTACTGGCTAGTCGTCATCCGGTGCAGCCGGGTCGATCGCCGCCCGCACCCGTTCGGCGATGCGCATGGCCTGCCCGGCATCTTCTGCCATGCAGGTGTAATGGCCCATCTTGCGGCCGGGGCGGGCCTCTTCCTTGCCGTACAGGTGCAGTGCCGTATGACCCTCGGCAAACAGGTACTGCCAGCGTGGCGTGCCGGCATTCCACAGTTTGCCCAGCACGTTGACCATGACAGCGGGCGAAAGCAGCCGGGGCGATCCCGGCGGCAGGCCGCAGAGTGTGCGCACCTGTTGCTCGAACTGTGAAGTCAGGCAGGCGTCGATACTGTAGTGGCCGCTGTTATGCGGGCGCGGCGCCATCTCGTTGATCAGCAGTTGTCCGTCGGGCGTCAGAAAGAATTCAACGGCAAGCACGCCACAGTAGTCCATGGCATTCGCCAGTTGCAGTGCCATGTCGCAGGCCTTGTCAGCGACAGCTTCCGGAATGCGCCCCGGCACGCGGGTGGTGTCGAGGATGCCGTTGACATGGATATTCTCGCCGACCGGGTAGACGGCTGTGCGGCCATCGACACTACGCGCCAGCACCACAGACAGTTCCTGTTCCAGGCGGACGCATTCTTCCAGGATGCACGGTGTCCTGTTCAGGTCTTCAAAGGCCAGCTGCGCCTGTTCGAGATTATCGATGCCGATCTGACCTTTCCCGTCATAACCGAGTTGCGAGGTTTTCAGCAGCGCGGGCATGGTAAGTGAGGCACAGGCCGGTTCGAGGTCGTCTGTCGAGGTGATGGCGAAAAATGGCGCAGTCGCCAGTCCAAGATCGCGGATAAAGGTTTTTTCCCGGATACGGTCGCGGGCAATGGCCACGGCTTTTGAACCGGGTCGCACCGGTAAGCGGGCTTCGAGAAACTCCAGGGTTTCGGCCGGGACGTTCTCGAATTCGGTGGTCACGGCCGCGCATCCGGAGGCCATTTCTTCCAGTGCTTGCGCATCGTCATAAGCCGCCTGCAGGTGGCGGTCCGCCATGCGGCCTGTCGGGCTGTCCGGGTCCGGGTCGAGTACCCAGACGCGGTAGCCCATGCTGTGTGCGGCAAGGGTAAACATGCGGCCGAGTTGCCCGCCGCCGAGCACACCGAGTGTCGCGCCAGGCAGGATCATGATTCGGGTGGCAGGGTCATGTTCAATGCCATCTCGGT
>JALWRY010000005.1:1472-2441 GCA_027080445.1 Thiohalobacter sp.
CGGTCTGGGCGACGCGGAAGGCATCGAGTTTTTTCGCCAGTACGTCGTCGTTCAGGGCCAGCAGGCTGATGGCGTACAGGGCTGCATTGGCGGCGCCGGCGGCGCCGATTGCGAAAGTTGCTACCGGAACGCCTTTGGGCATTTGCACGATCGACAGCAGGGAGTCCATCCCTTTCAGGTGCCGCGAAGGCACCGGCACGCCGAGCACCGGCAGTGTGGTCTTGGCCGCCAGCATACCCGGCAGGTGAGCGGCGCCGCCGGCCCCGGCGATGATGCAGGCCAGCCCGCGCTCGCGCGCCGTTGAGGCATAGTCGAACAGCAGGTCCGGGGTGCGGTGGGCGGACACCACGCGTGACTCGAATTCAACACCGAACTGCTCCAACTGCTCAGCGGCCGATTGCATGACCTCCCAGTCGCTGTTGCTGCCCATCACCAGGCCGATTTTTGTGGCTGCCATAGCATGCCCCGAAAATGAGGAAACGCGCATTGTACCATCGCCACCACCGGCCGCCACCGGTACAATGTGCTATTTTGACGGAACTCGCCATGCTCGATGTGTTATACGAATCCTCGATTTCCAGCCTGCCGCTGCTGGCGCGCGGCAAGGTGCGCGATATCTACGCGGTGGGCGACGATCACCTTCTGATTGTGACCACGGACCGCCTGTCGGCGTTTGACGTGGTGCTGCCCGACCCGATTCCCGGCAAGGGCGCGGTACTGACCGCAGTATCGAATTTCTGGTTCGAGCGCACCCGTTCACTGGTGCCTAACCACCTGTCTGACCTGCCGTTGGCGAGCGTGTTGCCGGATGCCGCCGAGCGCCAACAGGTCGAGGGCCGGGCGATTGTGGTGCGCAAGCTGAAGGCCTTACCGGTCGAGGCCATTGTACGCGGCTACCTGATCGGCTCCGGCTGGAAGGACTACCAGGCCAGTGGCGCGGTTTGCGCCATCCGCTTACCGGAGGGGCTG
>JALWRY010000006.1 GCA_027080445.1 Thiohalobacter sp.
ACGGGCACTCTCGCACCAATGAAGCGTCGGCCTTCCCTCACGGTTAGCCACAGCCTAAACTATCGCAGCCGACAGTTCTTCCCCGATTCGTCACCGCGCAGCGGGGTGAGTTGCTCGCAATGACGGAGAATGAATTAATCGGCGCTTTCCTGAATCCGCCAGCCGGGTGTTTTCAACAAACCTTCCCTGAGCGTAATGCGCGGTTGCCAGTCGAGCAGCGCGCTGATGGCGTCACTGTCACACACCCAGTCCGGGTGACGTAGTTCGCGTAGCTTTCCCGGCGTCAGCATAGGCGCATGACCCAGACCGGGCGACAGACGCGCATTCAGCCAGGCAGGAATATCCAGCAACAGCGAGGGAATTTCTATCGGCCTGACCCGGCGCTGGCATAATTCAGACACGACCTGACAGACCTCGTTCCAGTCATAGCCGCCCTCACGGTTATCGTGCAGCGTGAATATGCCCGACGCTACATCATTCCGTTCCAGCCAGGTACTTACCACGCTCGCAATATCGTCCACGTAGATCATCGAAAAGCGTGACGTGGTTTTACCGGGAACGGGCGCGAAGCCTTTCGCCATGGCGCGAAACAACGGCAGCATTTCGCGATCACCCGGGCCGTAAACGGCCGGCGGGCGCAATGCCAGCCAGTTCAGCTTACCCGCCTGTTGTTCCAGCAGCTGCTCACCACGGCGTTTACTGTCGGCATAGAACGACAAACCCGGTTCACGCGCGGCAAGTGACGACAGGACAAAAAGTCGTGGCGGAGCAACAGCGCCCTGTACCGCTTTCAGGAGCCTGGCGAGACCTTCCACATTAACCTTGTCGAAATCCTGCCGGCTGGCGCCCCGTACGACACCGGCACAGTGAATCACCGCACAGGCGCCATCGACAAGACGGGCCAGCGCGGCTTCATCCTGGAGGTCACCACGGACAACCTCGGCCTCGATATGATTGAGTAATGCTGCGTTTGATGCGGGACGCATCAACAGGCGCAGGCGCCAGCCCCTGGCGTGCAGATGCCGGCAGATGCTGCGGCCGATGAAACCGCTGGCGCCGGTAATCGCGATATGTCCCGACATCAACACCTCAGTCCGGAAGAACGTTTACCCCTGAAACAAAATAACCGGCCTGAGCCGGTTATTTTGTTGATACTGCAATGCCTGCAAATCAAATGGAGCCCTGTTTCAACTCCCGTTCTTCAGCTATCGATGCAGCACGGGTCAGATTGTTGATGTCATGCGACTCGATAAAGTTCTGACGCGCTTTTGACCGCGACAGTTTACCGGACGAGGTGCGCGGCAGGGTATGCAACGGCACCAGTTCAACAAAGACATCGATACCCAGTTCCATGTGTACCAGCCGATTCAGGCGATCGCTCAGGTCCGCCCGCTTGACCGGGTCAGACTCACGGCACTGCACGACCAGCACACAGATCTCGTCATTGTCAGGACCCGGCACGGAGAACGCCAGCGCATCGCCAAGCCGGACTTCCTGCTGATGTTCAGCCAGATACTCCAGATCCTGCGGCCAGATGTTACGGCCGTTAATAATGATCAGGTCCTTCTTGCGACCGGTAATAATCAGGCTGCCATTCACACGATAGCCAATGTCACCGGTGTTCAGCCAACCGTCTTCGGAAAGACAGGCCGCTGTTTCTTCCGGCGCATTGAAGTACCCGGACATGACACTCGGACCACGCACGTAAATTGAACCACTCAAGCGATCCGACAGCACCTTGCCAGTTTCATCACGAATCTCTACCTCGTAGTCCGGCAGCGGCTGCCCGCAATCCACGAAGCAACGTGCCCGGCCGGGATTCTCGCAGAGGTGAATCGGCAAGGCTTCCTGGTGATCGGAGTGATGATCGCCATCCACGCAGTCCGTCGAATGCCCCTCGAACAAGGGCGCAAAACTGATCGCCAGCGAACACTCGGCCATGCCGTAACAGGCCAGGAATGCCTTTTCGTTGAAACCGGCCGGGGCCAGCGCCTTGGCAAAGCGCGTCAGGGTTTCGGAACGGATCATCTCCGCACCCACACCGGCAACACGCCAGTTGCTGAGGTCATACTTGATGGCCTCGCCAGGACGCAGTCGACGGGTACACAGCTCGTAACCGAACGGAGGACCGAAGGAGATCGTCGCCTTCGTCTGTGTCATCAGGTTCAGCCACTGGCGAGGACGCATGGCGAACTCGCGGGTATCGAGATAGTCGACAGAAATCTGTGAAGCCACCGGGACCAGCACCAGGCCAACCAGCCCCATGTCATGGTAGAACGGGAGCCAGGAGAAACAACGGTCACCGGGACCGATACGCACACCATGACGAATGATGCCCGCCAGGTTGCTCATGACCGCAGCCTGCTCGATCACGACACCACGCGGGAAACGTGTGCTGCCCGAGGTGTACTGGATGTAGGAGATATCGCCCGGCTGCACAGGCTGGAATTCAATATCGGCTTCCGGCAAGGCATCGAAAACTTCAGGCGAGCCGATCAGCTTCAGGCCCAGGCCTTCTCCCGCTTCTTCAAGGAACGAAGCATAGCCTTCCGGCGCCATGGCGATTGACGCCATGCTGCTTTCCAGCAAACCACGCAACTGGGTGACGTAGATTGTGTGGCCGCCGAGGTTCACGGATGCCGGAAGGGACACGGGAATCAGCCCGGCATACTGGCAAGCAAAGAAGAACCTCAGAAAATCCGGGTTGGTTTCTGCTACCAGTGCAACACGGTCGCCTTTTTGCAAGCCCATGCCAAGCAGTTTGCGCGCCAGCACACGGGAAGCCTCACGCAGCTCGGCGTAAGGCAGTGTTGCATACAGCTTCCCTCTACCCGTGTAGAAGTTTGCGCCGGTATCGCCTTGCGCCGCATAATCGAGTGCGTCAGGCAGAGTAGCGAAATCAGCGGCACGAAACGGCAAATTGTGTAATGTTGGTGTCGATTCTGCGCCCAAAAGTCTTTTCCCTTTGAGGATTTGGTGAATGGTTCCGGTCAGTGACAGGAACACCCCAAAAAAGTTTCAGTCATGACCAACCGGGAAGCGCTGCGGCCGCAGTACACAGAAACACGTCATACTGCCAACTCCGCCTACTCACCGTTGTTTTTTCACAACAACAGTATCTGCGCTTTAACGTCCAGCTAGCCGGTTGTGGATTATTCCTACAATAGGAAGAAAACACAATACTTTTTCAACGTTTTTTCGGCACTTGTTAGGCTTATTTCAAAAATGTCGTCAAACTGCGACAGAAATAATACAACAATTCCTGTGAAACCCTGCAAATCCGCAGGTTACACTCGCCAAACAAATACCGTGTGAACACATAGCAAAATCCGGGCCATGTAAATGGCCCTGTTCGCAAGCGCGAAGTATAGATTTCCCTCCATGAAGAAAACGTGATGGAAACCACATTCTTACCCGCTAGCCGCATCCTGGACAGCCCGGTATGATCAGCATCCCGACCCCCAACCCGCGAGACGTTATGCCAGCTGACAAGGATGCCCTCGATGTTCGTCCTGTAGATGATGACGCCCGGCTAAAGGATTTTATTCATCTCCCCTGGTCTATCTACTACAACGACCCTAACTGGGTTCCGCCCTTACTGATCGAACAGAAACAGCGCTATAGCCGCAAAAACCCCTTTCTTGAACATGCACGCTGGCAAGGCTGGGTGGCCTACCGTGCAGGTAAACCCGTCGGGCGTATCAGCGCGCAAATCGACCCGCTGTACCTCGAACGTTACACAGACCGCACCGGTCACTTCGGCAGCCTGGAAGCCGAAAATGACCCGGCCATTTTCACCGGCCTGTTTCAGGCGGCAGAAGCCTGGCTGGCCCGCGAAGGCATGACACACGTCACCGGCCCGTTCACCCTGTCCATCAACGAGGAGGCCGGCCTGTTGATCGACGGGTTTGATACACCACCCCGCATCATGATGGGGCACAATCCGCCCTGGTACAGTGCGCATATCGAAGCCTGTGGCTTCACACCCGCACGCGACCTGCTGGCTTACCACCAGCCACCCTCCTATGAATTTTCACCCAAGGTAAAACGCTTGCTGGAACGCCTGTCCGGACAGATACACATACGCCAGCTTAACCGCAAGGCGCTCGACAGTGAGCTGGAAATACTGCGCCATATTTTCAACGATGCCTGGTCGGAGAACTGGGGGTTTGTACCCTTCACCAAAGCAGAGTTCCAGGAAGTTGGCAAGGCGATGACGCTGCTACTGGATGATGACTTTGTACAGATTGCCGAGGTCGACGGGGAACCTGCCGCCATGATTATCGGCCTGCCCGATATCAACCAGGCGATCCAGGACCTGAATGGTCGCCTGTTACCTTTTGGCTGGTTAAAACTGCTGTGGCGCATCAAGGTCCGTTACCCGACCCGGGCGCGCATACCGCTGATGGGCGTATTGAAGAAATACCACCAGACAAGACTGGGGCCGGCGCTGGCCTTTGCCGTTACCGAGGCATTGAGAGAACCGTTTGTGCGTCGCGGCATTGAAGATGTGGAAATGTCGTGGATACTCGACAACAATCAGGCCATGCGCAATATCATTGAGCAGCTGGGTGGTGTCGAATACAAGCGTTACCGGCTGTATGAAAAACAACTTGGGAGCGGTACAGATTAAGACCCCACTGACCTATGGCCATACATGCGTCATTGCGAGGAGCGTAGCGACGTGGCAATCTCAGATCAACTACTACCGAGTGATGAGATTGCCGCGCTACGCTCGCAATGACGGTTTTCGTCTACGCATTTCATGACTGATACCCGCTTCACCGCCATCATCCTCGCGGCCGACCGCAACCGTGATGACCCGCTGATACGCCACGCCGGGGTTTGCAGCAAGGCGCTGGTTGAAATCGACCACCAGCCGATGATCGAACGCGTCATCGATGCACTGGCCCACAGTCAGCGGGTCAGTAACATCGTACTGTCAGGGCCGGCCAGACCCTGCCTCGAAAGCGCCACCACACTGATGTCGCTTGTCGACAAGGGCGAAGTACGCTGGATGGAACCCGCCAACAGCCCGGCCAGCAGCGCCTACCAGGTCCTGCAGCAATTACCGGAAGACCAGCCGGTGATGATCACCACGGCAGACCACCCGCTGCTGCGCCCGGACATCATCGATGACTTTCTCGAACGCGCCTGCGCCAGCGGCGCCGATGTGGTGGCCGGGGTCACCACCATCGACGCCATCCACGGGAAATTTCCCGGGGCGCGTAAAACCGTTATGCGTTTCAGCGACAACGGCTATTGCGGCTGCAACCTGTTTGCGTTTCTGTCACCACGCTCACACCGCGTGGCCAACGCCTGGCGCACGGTGGAGAAACAACGCAAAAACCCGCTGTATATCGTGCGTCAACTGGGACTCGGCTCGGTGCTGCGTTACAGCCTGGGACTGTTGAAAATGGAAACGGCGGCCCAACGTCTGTCGACAAAGCTTCGTGTAGACATCAAACCGGTGCTGCTGCCCTTCCCGGAGGCCGCTATCGATGTCGATACCGTCGAGGATCAACGCTTTGTCGAGTCGATTCTCGGCGCCGACAGGTGATACGCATGTTGCAGCGTGAAGGCATGCTGTTCACGCTGATAGCCACGCGCACGCACTTCAATACGCCAGTGGTCCCCGTCCGGTCGCACGTCATACAGGTAGTACTGCGCCGCGCGTCCCGGCTTGCGGCCTACGGCAGACGCTGAGGGAATGCCGAACACCGGAATATCCCCGCCTTCCCGTTTTATCCTGTCCTGCATGGCGCGATGGCTGTGACCGTGCAGGATCAGCTCTGCGCCACAGTCCGCCAGCACCTCACCCAGCGCCACCGTATCCCTGAGACGCTTGCGCCATTTCTCTGTCCCTGTACCCGGCGGGTGGTGCAGCAACACAACACGAAACAGACCCTGCGAACCCGTCTCCCGTAATATCGCCGACAGGCGCGACAACTGTGCCGCGCCCAGGCTTCCGGTGGCAAAAAAAGGCGCTGTCGCCACCGCGCTCGACAAACCGATCAGCGCGACACCGTTACGGATACGCAGGCTGGGAAACAGAGTGTCCCTGCCGGTCGCCGCCACACCTTCCGGCAGCTTGTCCGAACGCATCCACGGCTCCCAGAGCGCAAAAGTATTCGACCAGGCATGCCGGGCGTAGGCGTCATGATTGCCGGGAATGACCGTGACATCCCCCCCCTCACCCAGTCGCTCCAGCCAGTGACGCGCCTGGCTAAATTCCTCCGGCAGGCCAATCTGGGTCAGGTCGCCGGTTACCACCACGTGATCGGGATGCATGCGACGCAAGTCGTCCACCAGCGCATCCAGCACTTCGCTGCGATGTTCGGCACGGCGGTTGTGCCGCCAGGACAGATAACCCAGCACTCGCTTGCTCAACAGCTGGTGCCAGCGCACCGCGTCGAGTGAGGTGAGATGCGGATCGGAGAGCTGCGCAAAACACAGGCCGGATGGTGTTGTGACGGTATTCATGAAGGAAAATTATGTGGAGGTACTTATCCCGGGTTTACTGGGTTAATATGCCCGTATAGTACCTCATTCAGACCGACAAACACCCTTGAATTCCACCGACACCAGCAATGATCGCCCGCGCATCGGCCTGATCACCAACCCGCACAGCCGCCGCAACCGGGACGGACTGGCGATAGTGGAAACCCGGGTGTCTGCGCAGGGGAACATCGACCATGTCATTACGCAGTCGGCAGCGGATATTGCTGTGGCCTTGCGCCGCTTCGCCGAACAGGGTGTTGGCGTTGTCGCCATCAACGGCGGTGACGGCACCACGGCGCAGGTATTCGGCGCATTACTCGGCGATGACTCGCCATTCGAGGCCCCGCCCGCCGTGGTACTGCTGCCGGGTGGCACCACCAACATGAATGCCGCCGATGTCGGCCTGCGCGGCAAGCTGAAAACGGCCATCGATCGACTTTGCCGCTGGTCAAACGGTGAACCCCTGCCCGTGGAGCACCTTTCCCGCCCCATACTGCGTATCGACGGCGCCGTCGGACAAGGCCCGCTGTACGGCATGTTCTTTGGCGCCGGGTCGATTATCATCGGTGGCATTGAACACTGCACCAGCCAGGTTCACCGCATGGGGATCACCGATGAAATCGGTCCCGGCGTGACACTGCTGCGAGCCGTGTGGGGCATACTGCGTGGCGACCCGCAGTTTGCCGCGCCGATCACTGTGCAGATCCGCACGGAAGGACAGCGCGAGGCGACACAAAAACAGCTCGCTGTACTGCTGGTCACCAGCCTGGAGCGCCTGTTCCTGGGCATTCATCCCTGGTGGGGGCAGGAAGCGCAAGCCCTGCACAGCACCTGGATAGAAAAATCCGCCCCCGGCCTGGTGAGAAGACTGGCCGGCCTGCTACGCGGTAAACCGGGCGCCGGCGCCACGGCGGAAAACGGTTATTTCAGCCACAACGTGCGGCAACTCGAACTGGATATGGACGCAAGCTTTACCATCGACGGCGAACGCTACCAGGCCAGTCGTGAACAGGGACCGGTCCGTATTGCAACGGGTGGCCACATCGAATTCCTGAGAATCGGATCCTGATGCCGGCTGAACTCACACCGCCGCCGCAACATCCCGCACTGCATGCGCTGATCAATGCCTTACGCACGCGCTATGGCGAGAATGTACGCGCCATCCTGTTCTACGGTTCCTGCCTGCGCAGCGGCGATCCCTACGATGGACTGGTGGATCTTTATCTGATTGTCGACCGCTACCGCGATGCCAACAGCTCGCTGGCGCGGGCGTGCTGGAACTGGCTGTTACCACCCAATGTGTTCTATACCGAAGTTGAACACGAGGCACGCAAGGTGCGCTGCAAGTACGCCATCCTGACACTGGCCGACCTGCAACGAGGCACCTCGCGCCGCTGGTTCCACTCCTACCTGTGGGGGCGATTCTGCCAGCCGGTTGCGATTGCCTGGCAGCGCGATGACGACAGCCGGCAACTGATCAACCGCTGTCTTTTGCAGGCGACCACGACCTTCCTGCAACGTGCGCTGCCGGCACTCCCCCCGCAGGGCGATATCGTCTCGCTCTGGCGCGACGGCCTGTCGCTCAGCTACCGTACCGAATTGCGACCGGAGTCTGCCAACCGTACCGCGGAACTGGTTGCCGCCAACCTCGATTACTATGCCACCGTGACCGGCTATGCCGCCGATGCACTGGCGCCCGACTTCCATCTGGACGTTTCGGAAACCGGCGCAAACTACCGGACGCACTATGCCGCGCTAAAACGCCTGCGCACCAAACTCGCCTGGAAACTGCGTAGCGCGCAGGGCAAAGTGCTGTCTGTAGCACGCCTGCTGAAGGCCCTGTTTACCTTCGATGGTGGACTCGACTATATTGCCTGGAAACTGGAACGGCATTCCGGCGTCAGCGTGGAAATCCCCGAGCGCGTGCGCCGCTGGCCATTGATCTTTATCTGGGGCATGTTCTGGAACCTGTACCGGCGCGGGGCCTTTCGCTAGCGATGGAAGCTGTACATTCAAATCAGACCCCGCGTATCTGGCTGGTGATCGGCGACAAGCCGGGCGATAACGCCCAGATCGAAATCATTGCCGAAGCACTGGGGCTGCCTTACGAAGTCAAACGCGTCATCCCCAAACCTGACTATGTACTGGGAAAACCGCGCTTCAAGGCGTCACTTTACCACCTGGACAGGGAACGCTCGGATAAACTCGAAGCCCCCTGGCCGGACGTGATCCTGACCATCGGCCGGCGCCCCTCGATGGCTGCACTGTGGATACAGGCGCAGTCCGGCGGGCGGAGCAAAATTGTCCTGCTGGGACGACCGAAACGCTGGATGGAGCGCTTTTCGCTGGTGATTGTACCCACCCAGTACCAGATGCCGGACGACGCGAAAGTCCTCAAGCTGGACCTGCCGCTGATGCGCAGTAATGAGACCGCGATTGCCGATGCAGCCGATGCCTGGCGCGAACGCCTTGCCGACCTGCCACGCCCCCTCACCGCCCTGTTGATCGGCGGTCAGACCAAACCCTTCCGCTTCGATGCCGACGCGGCAAGAGAACTGCTCGATGCCGCCCGCAAGGCTGCCGGCCAGGGATTCCTGTACCTCAGCACCAGCCGGCGAACGCCACCGGCCGTCATCGAGGTACTCAGGGAAAATCTTCCACCGAACAGCCGGCTCTATTGCTGGTCAGCCGACAGCAGTGATAACCCCTACCTTGCCCTGATGGGCCTGGCGGACCGCTTCATCGTCACCGGCGACAGCGTTTCGATGATGGTTGAAGTAGCGCGCATGGGAAAACCGCTGGCCATCTATGCACTGCCTTACCAGAAGGGTTTCAGCGGGCGCCTGCTTCGGCTCGGAAAACCCCTGAACCGCCTGGGACTGCTGCGTAACACCCGCGACCTGACAGCCATCCACCAACTGCTGTACGAGAAACAACTGGCCGTACCCCTGGGAGAGGATTTCCTGACGTCCGGGAAACGGCCGGCTGATGAACTGCGCCGGGTCACCGACAGGATCAGGGAAATCATTTCTCTCAGCCCATAAAGCACACCAGTAATCAAATAACTATTTGTTTTTATGTAATTTAATATAGCGACATGTTTGCGTATCAGGTAACTACACAAACACAGTCACCGGAGCACTCCAAACAGACATACCACCAACTATTACCTTGCATTTTCAAATGTATTGATTAATATTACATGGTATGAAAAGACACGCTACACCGCTTTTTCGTGAGCTTTTAACGCTTTTCCCCTGCGT
>JALWRY010000007.1 GCA_027080445.1 Thiohalobacter sp.
CCGGTGCGCGAGCCCCGGTTTGCCGTTGGCCGCCGCGCGCTCCGAGGCCCGGTCCAGGCGGCGGTCAATCCGGTCGCCCTTGCGGTCCAGTCGCCGTTCAATACGATCCCCCTTGCGGTCCAGGTGGCGTTCAATCTGGTCACCCTTACGATCCAGGTAATTGGCCGCCCTGTCGCCCGCGTTGGCCAGCCCGTTTCCCAGCAGGGCTGCGCCCGCCACCAGCAGTGTCATCATGGTCTTTTTCATGCTTATCGCCTCGTCAGTGATGGAATAAATTGCCTTGTACACCCCCTTCAACGCACAATGTCGCGGGCGGTTGACCGGATGAGTGAAAAAAATTCTAGCCATGGCCAATAAGCCACAAATCCTGCAAGTGGCGGTGCCTTCACCCCTGTTCCGATGCTTCGACTACCGCGCACCGGAAGCTGCTGTGGCGCAGGCCGGCATGCGTGTGATCATCCCCTTCGGTAAACGCCGGGTGGTTGGCGTGGTGCTGGAAATCCGCGACCGCACCGATGTTCCCCCGGCACGTCTGAAATCAGCCATTGCACTCCCCGATGCCGCACCAGTGCTGGATAGCGGCCTGATGCAGTTACTGGACTGGGCCGCGGGTTATTACCACCACCCGATTGGCGAGGCCCTGAGTACGGCATTGCCGGCCCTGTTACGCAAACCGGAAACACCGCCCGATGCCAGCCGGCAACGCTGGCGCCTTACCGGGGCCGGTCGCGAACAGGCGCCCGACACCCTGCGTCGCGCCGCCCGACAGGCCGAGGTGTTGACGGAACTCGCCCCACATCCGCAGGGACTGCCACGCGAAGCCTTACCCGCGCCGCGTGCGGTACTGACCCGGCTGGAGCAAAAAGGCTGGATTGAGTCTTTTGAAGCGTCCGACACAGCCCTGCCACCGGCCCACGCCCTGTTGACCAACCCGCACCAGCTAAACCCGGCACAGCAACAGGCCGTCGAACACATCACCGCCAGTACGGGACATTTCGACGCTTTCCTGCTCGAAGGCGTAACCGGCAGTGGCAAAACCGAGGTCTACCTTCAGGCCATCACCCCCCTGCTGGAGGCCGGCCGCCAGGTACTGGTGCTGGTGCCGGAAATCGGCCTGACGCCGCAACTGGTGGAACGCTTCAGCACACGTTTCGCGGCCGATATCGCCGTCCTGCATTCCGGCCTCAATGACCGCGAACGGCTGGACGCCTGGCGCGCTGCCGCCAGTGGCCGGGCCGGCATTGTCATCGGGACGCGCTCGGCGATCTTCACCCCGATGGCGCAACCCGGCCTGATCATTGTCGACGAGGAACACGATGCCTCGCTCAAGCAGCAGGACGGCTTCCGCTACTCGGCGCGTGACCTGGCCGTCTGGCGTGCGCGTCAGCTGGATATCCCGGTCATCCTCGGCTCGGCCACGCCGTCACTGGAAAGCCTGTTTAATGTGCAGCAGGGACGCTACCGGCGACTGCACCTGCCGGAACGCGCCGGCCGTGCCGCCGCGCCGCCGCTGAAAATCCTCGACCTGCGCGGCCAACCCATGCGCAGCCTGCTCAGCGCCGCGCTGCTGGAGGCCATGCGCCAACACCTTGATCGCAATGGCCAGGTACTGCTGTTCCTCAACCGCCGGGGGTTTGCGCCCGTGTTGCTGTGCCACAGCTGTGGCTGGATCGCCGAATGCCGGCGTTGTGATGCGCGCATGACCCTGCACCGCCACAGCGGTGAACTGCGCTGCCACCACTGCGGCAGCCAGCGGCGCGCCGAAACCGTCTGCCCGGGCTGCGGCAATGACAACCTGCTGGCCGTGGGAGAAGGCACCGAACGTATCGAGCAGGCCCTGCAGGGCTATTTCCCGGATGAAACCATCCTGCGTATCGACCGTGACACGACCCGCCGCAAGGGTTCGCTGGAGACAGCACTGGCCAGGGCACAGTCCGGCAAGGCGCGCATTCTTCTGGGTACCCAGATGCTGGCCAAGGGCCATCATTTTCCCAACGTGACACTGGCATCGATTCTGGACGCCGACCAGGGCCTGTTCAGCGCTGACTTCCGCGCCAGCGAGCGCATGGCGCAGCTGATCGTGCAGGTGGCGGGGCGCGCCGGGCGCGCCGACAAGCCCGGCGAAGTGGTGATCCAGACACACTATCCCGAACACCCGCTGCTGCACCAGCTGATCGCCGGCGGCTACCCGGCTTTTGCCGAGGCAGCCCTGCAAGAGCGCCGGGAAGCACTGTTACCGCCCTTCGCCAGCCTGGCGCTGCTGCGCGCCGAGGCCACCCGCGCCGATCACCCGCGCGATTTCCTGCAACAGGCACGCGAACTCGCCGAGCCGCTGTGCGCCGGCAAGGTGCAACTGTGGGGGCCGGTCGCCGACCCCATGGAGCGGCGCGCCGGCCGCTACCGCGCCCAGCTGATGGTGCAGGCCGGCAAGCGGGCCGATTTGCAGCGACTGCTCGCAGAGTGGATTCCGTTGCTGGAAAAGGAAAAAAGCGCGCGCAAGGTGCGCTGGTCGATCGATGTCGATCCGGTAGATACGTACTAGTTGAACTCCCCCCGCCTTCGGGGATAATGGGCGCCTTTCCTGACTGTCCGGAACCCATGAAACAACAGCTTGCCCAGTTATTGTCCACCGCCGTGGCGACACTCCAGGCCGACGGCGCTCTCCCCGCCGACCTGTCTGTCGAAATCCAGCTCGAACGCACCCGGGATCGCAAGCACGGCGACTTTGCCAGCAACCTGGCGATGATGCTGTGCAAGGCAGCGCGCAGCAAACCGCGGGATCTGGCGGAAAGACTGCTTGCCGCCCTGCCCGCATCGGACATCGTCATCCGGGTAGAAATAGCCGGGCCGGGTTTTATCAACTTCTTCCTCGCCCCCTCGGCCTACCATGCCCTGCTGCAACAGGTTCTCGCCGACGGTGAAAAATTCGGCCGCAGTGATATCGGCGCTGGCAAAAGCGTGCAGGTCGAATTTGTCTCCGCCAACCCGACCGGCCCGCTGCACGTCGGCCATGGCCGCGGCGCCGCCTATGGCGCCACCGTCGCCGACCTGCTGGAAGCTGTCGGCCACAAGGTGCATCGCGAATACTACGTCAATGACGCCGGCCGGCAGATGAACATCCTCGCCGCCAGCGTCTACCTGCGTTACCTGGATCTCTGTGGCGAAACCCTGACCTTCCCAAGCAACGGCTACAAGGGCGACTATGTCTGGGACATCGGCGCCAGCCTGCACCGCAAACACGGCGAGGCGCTGCGGCACAGTACGGATGAAGTCTTTCGTGATGTCACGGCCGACGAACCACAGGGCGGCGACAAGGAAGCGCACATCGATGACCTGATCGAACGTATCAGGACACTGCTGGGCGAGACGCACTACCGGGAGGTCTTCGACCTCGGGCTGAACGCCATCCTGGAAAATATCCGCCGCGACCTGGAAGAATTCGGCGTACATTACGACGCGTGGTTCTCAGAACGTTCGCTGACCGAAGGCGGCGCCGTGGAACGCGCGCTGGAACGCCTGAAAGCCAGTGGGCACGTCTATGAAAAAAATGGCGCCCTGTGGTTCCGCTCGACCGACTTCGGTGACGAGAAAGACCGCGTCATCGTCCGTGACAACGGCCAGACCACCTACTTCGCCTCGGATATTGCCTACCACATGAACAAGCTGGAACGTGGCTATGACCGGGTGATCGATATCTGGGGTGCGGACCACCACGGTTATGTACCACGGGTGAAGGCCGCGCTGACCGCGCTGGGCGACGATGCCGACAAGCTCGATGTGCTACTGGTCCAGTTCGCCATTCTCTACCGTGGCGGGGAAAGAATGCAGATGTCCACGCGCTCGGGGGAATTCGTGACCCTGCGCGAGTTACGCCATGAAGTGGGCAACGACGCGGCGCGCTTCTTCTATGTATTGCGCAAGTGCGAACAGCACATGGATTTTGACCTGGACCTTGCCAAGTCGCAATCCAACGAAAACCCGATCTACTATATCCAGTACGCGCACGCGCGCGTCGCCAGTGTGTTCCGCCAGTTGCAGGACAAGGGGTTCAGCTGGAACCCGGAAAATGGCGCCAAACACCTCGATCGCCTGTCCGAATCCCACGAAGATGAACTGATCGTCATGCTGTCACGCTACCCGGAAATCGTAGAGGCCGCCGCGCTCAACCACGAACCGCACCAGCTTGCACACTACCTGCGCGAACTGGCCAACGCCTTCCACACCTATTACAACGCGCACCAGTTCCTGGTCGATGATAACGACCTGCGCGATGCGCGACTGAATCTTATCCAGGCCACACGGCAGGTGATCGCCAACGGCCTGGGCCTGCTGGGTGTGTCCGCACCCGACAGCATGTAAGCCTGCCCCATGGCACGTACCCGCAGGAGAACCACCCGTCGCCGTCGCCGCAACAACCGCGGCGCCCCGCCCTGGCTGTGGGCGCTGGTCGGTTTACTGGGCGGCTTGCTGATTGCCGTTGTCGTCTACCTGCTGACACGGCCGGAGACTGTGCCCGCGCCACAGGAAATCAGCGTACCGCTCGAAAAGACGGCGCCGCAGGAGAAACCGCAAGCGCGCAGGAAGACCCGCAAGGCGATACCGGCGCCGCCCAAACCGCGTTTTGATTTCTACAACCTGTTACCGGAAATGGAAGTTATCGTACCCGAACAGGAAATTCGTGGTACGCCAACCCGCGCCGGCGTCAAGCGCGTGGAAAAACCCGGCACCTACCTGTTGCAGGCCGGTTCGTTCCCCACCCACCAGCGCGCCGATCGACTGCGTGCGAAACTCGCATTGCTGGGGCTGGAAACCCGCATACAGACCGTCAGTGTCGATGGCAACAAGACATGGCACCGCGTACGCGTCGGACCGTACAAGAACCTGGCGGAATTGAACGAGGCAAGGGCGCTGTTAAAAAAGAACGGTATCGATGCGATTCTTATCCGGCTGAAAAAATAATCCCCCCCTGTCATTGCACCCCAGGAGTACTTCCTCAGGATGTCTTCGCCATCCTTCAGGGCGCGAGCGTAGCGCGGCAATCTCCCACAGGTTAGTGCCAGATTCAAAAAGATTGCCGCGTCACTTCGTTCCTCGCAATGACAGGCGTAAGGGGCACAGTCAACCTTCAAGGTAGGTATACCCCGTCAGGCCGGCTTCCATTTCACGAACGTATTTCGCCGCTTCGGCATCATTCAGCCCGGCTTCTTCAACCAGGCGGTGGTAGGCCGCACGCAGTTGCTCCGGGTCAAAATGCACATAGCGTAACAACGCGTCCACCCGGTCACCCTGTTCGGCGTGGCTCAGGCGATGTGAACCATCCGCATCGATCTCGATATCCACGGCATCGGTATCACCGAACAGGTTATGCATATCCCCGAGAATTTCCTGGTAGGCGCCGACCATGAAAATACCCAGTAAATACTCTTCACCGGGTTCTACCGCGTGTACCGGCAGCGTCTGTTCGATACCCTCGCCATCGACGTAAAAATCGATACGCCCGTCAGAATCACAGGTCAGGTCTTCAAGACTGGTGCGGCGGGTCGGCGCCTCATCGAGGCGGTGTAGTGGCACAATGGGGAAAATCTGGTCCAGCGCCCAGACGTCCGGCAGCGACTGGAAAACCGACAGATTACAGAAGTACTTGTCGGACAACATTTCATTCAGCGTATCGAGCAGTTCACGGTGTTCGCGGCGTTCCGGCTGCAGGCGTCCACGCAAGCGTTGAAGGATCGCGTAGTAATACTGCTCACCCAGCGCACGTTGTTTCAGCGTGAGGTAACCCTGGCTATACGCGCCGAGGATATCGTCCATCGCCTGCCGGGCATCGTGCCAGGTTTCCACCACGGCGCTATGCTCCACCTGCTCGTACAGATCGCCGACGGCTTTCAGGACATCGGGCACAGCACCCTCAAGCGGGACCGGTGCTTCCATACCGGGCGACCGCTCACTGTCAATCACGTTGGTTATCATAAAGGCATGGTGCGCCGTGAGCGCGCGCCCGGATTCTGTCATCAGTGCCGGGCGGGGCAGATCATCTTCTTCGCAAACATTCGCGACACCGTCCACAATGGCTTCAGCATACTGGTCGAGTGTGTAGTTCATGGAACAGAAACTGCGCGAAGCCGTGCCTTCGTAATCCACGCCAAGGCCACCGCCCACATCCAGGGTATCCAGCGGGGCGCCAAGATTGCGCAGGTCGGCATAGACGCGCGCAGCTTCCCTTATGCCGGTGCGGATGTCGGCAAGATTCGCCAGCTGGGAACCGAGGTGGAAATGCATCATACGCAATTGCGACAACAGCCCGGCGCCGTGCAGGCGTTCGACCAGCTCCAGTACCTGGGCACTGCGCAGCCCGAACTTGGATTTCGCCCCGCCGGTATTCTGCCAGTTGCCGGCGCCGATAGACGCCATGCGTACGCGCACACCGAGTAGCGGCTGCACCTGCAGGGCGGCAGCCTGTTCAATGATCAGCTCAAGTTCGGAAAGTTTTTCCACCACCAGGTAAATCCGCAAACCCAGCCGACGTCCCATCAAAGCCAGGCGGATATAGCCACGATCCTTGTAGCCGTTGCAGACCACCACGCTGCCGGGTTTCGCCAGGCCCAGCACCGCCATCAACTCGGGTTTGCTGCCCGCCTCCAGCCCCACCTGCGCGGCCTCTGTATTGACCAGCTGGCGTACCACGCTGAACTGCTGGTTGACCTTGATGGGGTAGACTGGCGTGTAATCCGCCGGGTAATCGCGGTTGTGCCTGGCGCGCCCGAAGGCGTCGCACAGGCTGGCCACCCGGTCGTGCAGCAGGTCGGTGCAACGCACCAGCACCGGCAGGCGCAGGCCTGACGCGCGAATTTCCTGCGCCAGGGCATACAGATCCACCTCGGCTTCCCTGTGCCGGCAGGGGATACGCGCAAACAGGTGTCCCTGCGCATTGATGTCAAAATAGCCGTTACTCCAGCCCGGCAGGTTGTAGCGCTGGCGCGCCGTTTCGATGGATTGCCCTGTCATGGCGCACAGGGTATCAGAATCTGCTATCTTTTCCGCCCATGAATCTACCCGATAAGACCACATGGTTTAGTGAAATCTGCGAGGAACACGGCTCCGCCATTTCCTTTCGTATCCGCCGCAAACTGCACGAGGAAAAAACGCCCTACCAGCATATCGAAATTTATGAAACCACAGATTTCGGCAAGCTGATGGTGATCGACGGCTTTGTCATGCTCACCAGCCGGGACAATTTCCTCTACCACGAAATGATGTCGCACCCCGCGCTGTTTACCCACCCGGCGCCAAAGCGGGTGGTGATTATCGGTGGCGGGGATTGCGGAACCCTGAGGGAAGTCCTGAAGCACCGGGACGTCGAACACGTCCTCCAGGTGGAAATTGACGAGCAGGTAACACGCCTGTCGGAGCAATACTTCCCCGAACTGTGCGCATCCAACAAGGACCCGCGGGCCGAGTTCCTGTTTGGCGATGGCATACAGTGGATGAAAGCCGCCGACGCCGGCAGTGTGGATGTGATCATCGTCGACAGTACCGACCCCATCGGCCCGGCCGAAGGTTTGTTCAGTGAGGACTTCTACCGCAGCTGTTACCGGGCACTGGGCGACACCGGCCTGATCGTGCAGCAGAGCGAGTCCCCGTTGCTGCATTACGACAGCATTATTCAACCCATGCACCGCGCCATGCAGGCGGCGGGCTTTTCGCATACACACACGCTGCCATTTCCACAGCCCTGCTATCCCTCCGGCTGGTGGTCGGCTACGCTGGGCGGCCGGCAGGCTGTGGATCAGTTTCGGGAAAGTGATGCGCAAAAACGGGATTTCAACACTCAGTACTATACCGCCGCGATCCATCGTGGCGCCCTGGCTGCGCCGGCATTCTTTCCCTCATAATGCGGCCATGGTTATGCCGCTTTTGTTATGCCCTTTTCAACCAATTGATATTGACTTTTCTGTTCTTGGCTACACAATCCCTAAGATATAGGTTAATCAGGCTTTGATAAGGGATTCCTGTTTCCTCAGCCATTGCTTTGAAATACTCAATGACATCCTCACCCATGCGTATTGTCACCTGCTTTTTTAGTTTTGAGGCATAGGGATTCTTGCGGCTTTTCATCTTTGAAAAATCATATTCTGCTTTCATAACTTCACCCACCATAATATTTACGTTCGGACCTGGTTGCTTTCCGAGCAGATATGATTCGAATTACGTTCCCTGATTCGCGCTCACAGTGACAGACAACAAGGATTCTTGAATGGATGCTCAACCCAAGCATGATAAAGCGGTCTTCGTGCTCGGAATGGTGTTCATCATAGAACTGAGCCGCGTTTTCATCAAAAAATACGGACTGTGCTTCCTCAAAAGAAACGCCGTGTTTCCTTTGATTGGCACTATCCTTCCTTGGATCCCATTCAAACTTAATCATACATACAATATATTTACATCATACGTATATGTCAATGGGAAATAACGCTTCGCGTATCCGGCGGTCAAAAGCATAGTGAGCGAAAGCGAACGACGCTTTTGACCGTCCGAGTTAACGCGCTTGTTGGACGAAGCCGCTATCGCGGAGACAAACAGCCTCATCCAGAAATTAGTGTAACCTCATTACCCATCATCAGTGATAACCGGTAAATTGTAATCTCCACAAATCACGCGAGGTTACAGACCAATGAAAACACCAAACAATCCGCAGTTCAACCATTACTACGAACAGCATTGCAAACATCTCAAGCTCAAAGGGCTGCAGCCCAAAACCATCGATGCCTATACACGGGCATTGCGCCGTATCGGGGATCACTTTGATTTCCAGGTGGACAACCTGACCCAGGATCAGCTACTGGACTATTTCCATGCCCTCTTAGAACGCCTGTCATGGAGTGCCGTCAAGCTCGATCTCTATGGCCTGAAGTTCTTCTATACTCATGTGCTGAAAAAACCCTGGACCGATATTCAACTGGTCAAGCCACCCCGCACAACGCGCATCCCCGATATTATTTCTGTCGAGGAGGTCCGAACATTGCTCATGGCCACGGATAAACTCAGCTATCGGGTATTCTTCTTTACCCTCTACAGCATGGGCCTGCGTTTGGGTGAAGGTCTCAGGCTGCAGATCGGCGATATTGATGCTCCGCGTCAACGGGTCCATATCCGCAATGCCAAAGGCAATAAAGACCGTCTCGTGCCGTTGCCGGATAAAACCCTACAGGTGTTACGCCGCTTCTGGTCGCTGCATCGACATCCTCAGTTCCTCTTCCCCAGTCGCAAACGGGGACTCAAGAAGGCGTACCTGGCCTCGATGCCCATGGATCGCGGCGGCGTTCAGGTGGCTATGGCGACCGTGGTGCGTGATATGGGATTAAAAAAAAGATCTCCTGTCACTCGCTCAGACACAGTTATGCCACGCACCTCCTGGAGGCGGGCGTTGACCTGGTCGAGCTGCAGCAAATCCTCGGTCATGTCAGCTTACTGACCACGGCGCGCTATACCCATTTAACCCCGGTCACCGATCATCGCTCGGTCTCCCGGATCAATCAACTGATGAACGGTTTTGATCTTCAATGGGGGACGGTCCGATGATCCGCCTGTCCTCGGTGATTGAACAATTTGAAGACGACTTTCTGCATCAGTACGGCGACCGACTGCTTCCCTCTCAGCGTAAAGCACTGGCGGCTATGAAGGCCTGTCGGAACCGTTACAGCCCGCTGATGCGGGCGCATTGTCCCTCCTGCGACCACGACCAATACGTGCC
>JALWRY010000008.1 GCA_027080445.1 Thiohalobacter sp.
GGGCGATTCTGACACACGGCAATATGGTAGCGAATCTGTTGCAGGCTTATGCCTGGGCCAGAGAGGGCCTGACCGACGGAGAGGAGGTTAGCATCACTGCCTTGCCGCTGTATCATATTTTCGCACTGACAGCCAACGCACTGCTGGCCCTAAAAATCGGCGCAAGAAGCGTGCTGATTACCAATCCGAGGGATTTTCCGGCCTTTGTCAAAACACTCAAACAGGAGCATTTTACCCTGTTTGTCGGCATCAACACCCTGTTCAATGCGCTGCTGCATACACCGGGCTTCGACGAGGTCGATTTTTCCGGTTTGAAGCTGACGCTGGGCGGCGGCATGGCGGTGCAGCGCAGCGTCGCCGAACAGTGGAAAACCGTAACCGGCAATACCTTGCTGGAGGCCTATGGTCTGACTGAAACCGCACCGGGCGTATGCATTAACCCGTTAAATATCCCCGCTTTTACGGGCTCTATCGGTCTGCCGCTGCCTTCGACCGATATCTCCATTCGCGACAGGGAGGGGCAGGAGCTGGCTGTGGGAGAAGCGGGTGAACTATGGGTGAAAGGGCCGCAGGTGATGCGGGGTTACTGGCAACATGAACAAGAGAACATGAAAACGCTGACCGACGATGGCTGGCTGCATACCGGCGATATGGCCAGAATAGATGCGCGCGGCTTTGTCTATATTGTCGATAGGCTGAAAGATATGATTCTGGTTTCCGGCTTTAATGTCTATCCCAATGAGATTGAGGCCGTGCTGGCCGCACACGACAAGGTGCTGGAAGCGGGCGTCATCGGCGTGGCCGATCCCGCCTCCGGTGAAGCAGTGAAGGCGGTCGTGGTCAAATCCGATGCATCGCTGGACGAGGCGGAACTGCGCAGCTATTGTCATGAAAATCTGACCGGCTACAAATGTCCGAAGTATTTCGAATTTGTCGATGAGTTACCGAAAACCAATGTCGGCAAAATACTGCGCCGGGCGCTGCGCGACACATAAGCTCATCGACAGGCCAGGGGGCGGCGCGCAGGTGTCACACATCAACAATTTCGCTATCCTGACCGAGGATGGCACCGCCTGAAAAGGGAAGCATCCTCTTTTCTGGAGCTCAATGCTCTGGCTGGGGCGTGCGCCTTTCAAAACCGACGGTGTTGTCCTTGTTGACCGTCCGCTCAAACTGTTCGCAGAGAATATCGTCCAGTGAACAGCAATCACCTCGACACGCCCTTCTTCCGTCATGCCGGAGGGCTCGGCATGGTGTAGCCGGAATCGTTCGGTGTTGCCACGATGGCGTCCTGCTGGTGCAGCTTACAGGTGGCAGTCGATGAATAATTCAGGTTAACAACTCGTTACCAGGCCAACGGCTCTTCCTGCATGGCGGCGGCTTGTTCTTTGAGGGTGAGGATGTGCTCTTCCCAGTATTGCTGGCTGTTGAACCATGGGAAAGCGCGTTTGAAGGCTGGGTCACTCCAGCGCTCGGCCAACCAGGCGGCGTGGTGCATGATGCGCAGGGTACGTAAAGGCTCGATCAGGGAAAGTTCTCGACAGTCGAAATCGTGAAACTGGCTGTAGGCGGTAAGCAGCGTATCCAGCGTCGCCGTCATTTGAGTGCGATCACCGGAGAGAAACATCCATAAATCCTGCACCGCCGGCCCCATGCGGGCATCATCGAAATCGAGAATGTAGGGCGAATTGTCTTTCCACAGAATATTGCCGGGATGACCATCGCCATGCAGGCGAATCTGTTGCGGGTCGACAACCTTAAATCGCGCTTCAACCATATCGAGCAGATCTTCAGCCAGCCTTTCGTAAGCGCGTTCGAGTTCAGCCGGAATAAAACCGTGCTCCATGAGAAATTCATAGGCGTCATCGCCAAAGGTATGCACAGTCAGCGCAGGTCGGTACTGAAAATCTGCAGTGGCCCCCAGCCCGTGGATGCGTCCGATATAGCGCCCCAACTGCTGCAGATGCGCCCTGTGTTCCAAATCAGGCGCGCGGCCGGCTTTCAACGGATACAGGCTGAATCGGTGTGCGCCGAAATAAAACAACGTGTCACCATCGATCAACAGCGGCGGCACAGCAGGAATATCCAGCGCTTCGAGCTCCAGCGTGAACTGATGCTCCTCTATAATGGCCGCATCGCTCCAGCGCGTGGGCCGGTAAAACTTGGCCACGATGGATGAACCATCATCCAAACCGATCTGAGAAACGCGGTTTTCATAGGAGTTCAGCGCCAGCTGATGGCCGCTGCAGGCAAATCCGACGCTTTCAACCGCCTGCAGCACCTGTTCGGGGCCCAGGTCATAGAATGAGGTGTTCGTTTGGCTGCGAAGATTCGATGATGACATGGCGACATCGTATCGCTTATGGGCGGCTTTGTCCGGCCTGTCTGCGTTGTCTTGCGGTAACTATTCAGCACCCATCATAAAGCTCGGTTT
>JALWRY010000009.1 GCA_027080445.1 Thiohalobacter sp.
AGTCGTCTGCCAAGAGGTGATTTTGCCGGATTCGCGTTCAAGTCGGGGACACCCTGATATTGTTGTAACTCGTTGTGACCAATGAAAATATTCCGCTTTATCGAAGTTTTAACCGGACAGTAGTGACGTTTACTAATATATTTAATGCCACTATGACCGAACAGCCACAACTACATTCCTCCATTGTCGCCATGGTCTCACTGGCCTCTGGCATCGCAGCCAAACACCCGGATATGGGGCAATGCCAGCTGAAACGCCTGCGCCAGGCTGGTGTGCCCGAGTACCAGATCAATACCGTGGTCGAAATTGCCCGTCACATTCGCGACGAGGCAGCGCAGAAGCTCGATACTGCATTTGATGACAGTACGGCATCGGCTGAGTCCTCCGATAGTTGCTGTACCTCCACCGCCAGCGGCCAGTCCTGCTGTTAGTGGTTCTTGATTGATTCAGCAATTACCAGCCTGGTTTCCTGATGTATTACAGCAGGCAACGAAGTCTGTGTGCCTGGTACGCAATGAAAAGTTGTTTGAACTCAATTATTACTGATCCTTCATAACGCCACTGGCGAGATGGAAAAACGTTGAACTGTGTTATTGAAGCCTGGAACAAATACGAGGGAGAGCTGAGAGGATTCCTGATCCAACAGCTGCGTGATCACCCGCTGGCGGAAGACCTCTTGCAGGACGTCTTTCTGAAAGCGCTGGCGGAAGGCAGCCGATTTTGTCAGCTCGACAATACCCGGGCCTGGTTGTTTCGTGTTGCCCGAAATCGCCTGATTGACTATCGCAGAACCCACAAAGACCACCGCGAAATCCCGGATCACCTGCCGGATGTTGTGGAGCCGGTGGACGTGGTGGCGACCATGTCACAATGTCTTCCCCGGGCGTTGGCAGAACTTGCGCCGGAAGACAGTCAGGCCATCCGACTCTGCGATCTTGAGGGTATGAGCCAGGCGGATTATGCCAGCTTACTGGGGCTTTCCCTGGCAGGCGCCAAATCCCGTGTGCAACGGGCTCGTAAGCGATTGAAGCAGCACCTGAAAAATGTCTGCCAGGTCCGCTTCGACGAGACTGGGAGAGTCTGCTGTTTCGTGCCCCGGGCACAGGGCGGGAAATAAAAACCGAAATAATCTGCATCCTTTTGCCACTGGCGTCGTCTTCTCCATGAATCGCACCCTGTGCTGGTGACAGTAATGGAGAATCGTCGTGGATAACACATCGGTAGAAACATCCGGCAGCCTGCCGGCAAACACTCGACTGGTACCCTGGCTAGCCGGTATTGCGCTGGCGGTACCACTCTGGTTTCTGGCGTATGCTCATCTGGGTGATTTCGCGGATTTTGCTGTCTCGCTGACCGGGACTGATCGCAGTACACATACCGGTGAGGCGCTGCATTTCTTTTTCTACGATACCCCCAAGGTGCTGTTACTACTGGGTGGCATTGTCTTTTTCATGGGGATCATCCAGACATTCTTTTCACCTGAGCGAACCCGTGCATTGCTTTCCGGCAAGAAGCTCGGCATTGGGAATACGCTGGCAGCCAGTCTGGGTATCGTCACTCCGTTTTGTTCCTGCTCGGCGGTACCGTTGTTTATCGGGTTCCTTTCGGCGGGCGTGCCCCTTGGCGTGACATTTTCTTTTCTCATCTCTGCGCCGATGGTCAACGAGATCGCGCTGGCACTGCTGCTCGGTATGTTTGGCTGGCAGGTTGCTGCCCTCTACCTGGGACTTGGCCTGGCTATTGCGATTCTTGCCGGTCTGATTATTGGCAAGCTTGGGATGGAAAAATACCTGCAGGACTGGGTGCGCGAAATCCACGCCGGTACCGCAGTACCTGCCAATACCTCGGAACTGGACTGGGTTGCACGCTTCCAGGCCGGTTGGCGCCACGTCAGGGAAATTGTCGGTAAGGTCTGGCCCTATATCCTGGTCGGTATCGCCGTGGGCGCCCTTATTCACGGCTTTGTACCGGCAGATTTCATGGCAACTTTTATGGGCCGTGATGTCTGGTGGGCGGTACCGGCCTCAGTGGTCATGGGGGTTCCCATGTATACCAATGCGGCCGGGGTTATTCCGATTGTTGAGGCCCTGATTGGCAAGGGTGCTGCACTGGGCACTACGCTTGCTTTTATGATGAGCGTCATTGCCTTGTCCTTTCCGGAGATGTTGATCCTGAGGAAAGTGCTCAAGCTTCCCCTGATCGCAACTTTTGTGGGTGTCGTCGCCAGCGGGATTTTGCTGGTGGGTTATTTATTCAACGCTATTTTGTAATGCGTTCAGTTCCTGAACGTTTGAGAAAGGGAGATGAGTATGCATGAGAAAAACTTTCAGATCAGCGTCGGTGGAATTTGCTGTGGGAACAGTATCGTTCGAGCTCAGAAAGCGATCAAGACAGTAGAAGGTGTCCACAAGGTGCGTATAGACCTGGCAAATA
>JALWRY010000010.1 GCA_027080445.1 Thiohalobacter sp.
CGCAGCTTGCACACTTCCTGCAACAGCACATGCACGAACAGGTGCCCTGGAATGACAGCCTGGCGGGCCTGGCCACAGCGCTTGGCGTTCCACCGGGTAGTGGTGATACGACTAACGCTGAGCCGGCTTCGGCCGACAACCCGGTACACTGAGAACAAAGATGTTGCATGCCATGAGCCGATCAAAACGTATGAAGCCGGTACAACGCGTCGCGGAAACCCGTGAGCAGGCCGCTGTGCAAAAACTGGGCGAGAGCCAGCAGTACCTGGATGCCCAGCGGGCCAAACTGGAAGAATTACGTGGCTACCGGGACCAGTACAGCGAGTCTTTCAGAACCTCCGGCGGACTGGGCCTGGACGCCAATCGCCTGCAGGACTACCGGGTGTTCCTGGCGCGCCTGAATGAAGCGATTCGTCAGCAGGAAGATATCCTGGCGCAATGTACCCGGGATCATGAACAGACCCGCCAGCAATGGATACAAATGCGTAGTCACCACCAGGCTATCGACAAGGTGGTCGAGCAGTACCGTAGCGAGGAACAGAAGGCCCGGGACCGTCATGAACAGAAAGAACAGGACGAGCGCGCCCAGCGACTATCGGGTGAATCCTCGCCCTGAACAGGAAACTGGCACGGCCATTGCTCTGTTAACAGGCAGACACCTTTAGTCGAACCAGGAGCCATGGGATGAATGCATCCTTACCGACACTGCCGATTGCGACGGCAAGCCTTGATGCCGTAACACCCGTACAGGGCGATACCCTGTTAAATCAACAATCTGCTGGTGCCTCAACGGGATTCGGGCCGTTGCTGCAACAGGCCGTGGGCGCCCTCGACACGTTCGGCGGGGTGCCTGTCGTCTCCGGGGAGGATGGAGCCGCCCTGTCCCGGCAACTGCAAGGTTTGCCGCAGGGAGGCAAGCTGTTGCCGCTGTTGCAGCAGGTGCTGGAGGCGGCCACGGCCGAAGGTACTGAGGCGCGCGCTGTCTTCAAGGGTATTGCTGCGAAGCTCAAGTCCTTAACCGAGGATACGGATCTTGATCCGGCACAGGCGATTGCTACCGCAATACAGCAGTTTGTCGATGACAACCCGAAACTTGCCGCCTCGCTCGGCTCACAGTTATCAGGCCTGGCCAACAAGGATTTGTTGGGTGGTGTTTCTGCGCAGACGCCGGCTGCGCCTGCCGGCGAACTGCCGTTTCATCCCCGTGCCGGTACGCAACTGCCGACGATTCCCACTGTAGCAACCCATACGGCCAACGGTTCAGTCAACCCTGAAAATACCCCTGACATCTCGCAGCAACGCCCAGCAGCCGGACTGGACAGCCTTGCGGCCGGGTTGCTGCCGGTTACGCCGGAACAACGCGAAGCAGTACTGGGTGAGGCTATTTCCCTGTTCAAACGCCTGGCTGCCGGCCACAGCAAGGCAAACAGTACATCCGAGGGCCTGTCACGTAGCGACAGCATACTGACAGCGTTAAGCTCAGCCACAACGCCGACACCGGCGACATCGGCCGGGCACCCGGCCTCAGCTGCGGCAACGCCTACCCTCAATCTCAATGTACCTTTCAACCAGGCCGGCTGGGACAAGGCGCTCGGTGAGCGAATCCAGTGGCTGGTGGGTAAAGGGATACAGAATGCGAACATCAGGCTGAATCCGGCCCACCTCGGCCCGATGGAAGTCCGTATCCAGATCCAGCATGACCAGGCCAATGTCCAGTTTACCTCCGCACATGGTGTTGTCAGGGATGCGCTGGAGGCGGCCTTGCCGCGTTTGCGTGACATGTTCGACAGTTCTGGCGTGCAACTGGTGGATGTAGATGTTTCCGGCCAGTCCTTCGCCGAGCAGCAGGCGGCTGCCAATGGTCAGGGGGGAGGCGCCGGTGAGGGCGGTCGGGCTGTAGGATTTGAGCCCCGTGAGGATGCCGAAATCACCCTGGAAACACCGGTTTATTTTTCACCGGATTCCGGTCGCCTCGACCTGTTCGCCTAAGCAGCCAGAATTGCAGGAAAATATCACCGGGAAACTGCCATGTTTCCGTAACAGATTGATTGTACATACGCATCTTGCTGTGATAACGTTTCAACACAACTATAACAATGTCGGAATCGGGAATGCCAGCACCCACGAACAAGCGCAAGCAACCGAAGGAGAGGCGGGCTAGCGCACGGAAAAAAACCTCTCACCCCGTCGTCGGTAAGGAGTTTAACTATGTGCTCCAGCTTACCGGGGAAGATACGCTGCTCCTGAAGCGTTATCAGGACATCCTTGCCCAGGGTGCGGCCGGCTTTGCCGAAAAAACCTACAACTACATGTTCGATAATCCGGATATTGCCGATGTGCTGTACGCCTACGAGCGGCAGGGTGGCAATATTGGCGACCTGGTTCGTGGTCAGCTGGAGCACCAGCTCAACCTGCTCAACGGCGATATCAGTGAAAAAGCGGCTGCCGAGAGTGAGCGGCTCGGTCGCACCCATTACCGCTGGGGCGTTAAACCGGTCTGGTCACTGGGCGCCTATCGCCTTTACGTGGACCATATCAAGCAACTTGTTGCCAGCGAGTCCGGCATCGAGGATGAGGATCGTGATGCGCTGGAATCAGCGCTGCTCAAGGTCGTATTCCGTGACCTGGCCATTACCAGCGAGGGCTATTGGCGGGCTGCCGTTGAGCAACTCACCGATCAGCGTGACGAACTGGGTCACGAACAGGATCTTGCCGGTGAGCTGCTGAGCAATATTCCCCAGCTGTTATGGACGGTCGATATCGAATCGAACCGCATCAGCTATGCGAGTCCGGGCACCCAGGCATTCTGCGGTGAAACACTGGAAGCGCCCATCCCCTGTTTTTACCGTATTCCCGGTTCGGAGCGTGAGCGGGTGCTGACCGCCTGGCAACAGGTAATCGATGGTTCGCCGGTGCAGCTGGAATTGCCTGTCAGTCATGAGGATACCGGTGATCGCTGGTATCGCCTGGCCTTTTATCCAACCGCCAATCGCCGTGGCCGGGTCCTGCGTGTCCACTGTCTGATGGAAGATGTGACCGAATTGCACAGTGACCGTGAGCGACTCGAACAACTGTCCACGCAGGACGAGGTGACAGGCCTGGCCAATCGCACGCTCTGGTATGACCGGCTGGCGTCGGCGCTGGCCGTTGCGCGTCGTAACCCCGGGGCATCGGTTGCCGTGATGGTGCTGGATATCAACCAGTTCAAGATGTACAACGATTCGCTGGGCAATGAGGCGGGTGATGAATTGCTGCGCATGATTGCCGGACGTGTGCAGAAAGTATTACGTGATACCGATACCCTGGCGCGACTCGGTGGCGATGAATTCGGCATCGTGTTGCCGATGGTTCAGAATGCGGAAAAAGCGGCCGAGCGTGTGGCGCGTGAAGTGATGAATGCCCTGAGTGCGCCATTCAGCTTCAAAAACCGCGAACTGTGCCTGAGCAGTGTTATTGGTATATCCGTCTATCCGCAGCACGGTGAAGATGCGCATACGCTGGCCAGTCATGCAGACAGCGCCATGTACCGGGCCAAGTGGAATTCTGCACCCTTCCTGTTTTTTGAAACGGAAGTGGATGCTTCTGCGACCGAGCATTTACAGTTCTCGGGCCAGCTGCACGGCGCACTGGAGCGTGAAGAATTCGAGTTGCACTATCAGCCGAAGATTGATCTGGCGAGTGGGCGACTCTGTGGCGCCGAAGCGCTGCTGCGCTGGCAACATCCCCAGCAGGGGCTGGTACTGCCAAAGCGCTTCATACCTGTTGCCGAACAGCTCGGCATGATCTCGCCTATCACCGACTGGGTACTGGATACAGCACTTGAACACAGCAAGCACTGGCTGGTGGATGGTGAGGCCGTGGCTATTTCGATCAATGTTTCCGCCCGCTCCTTCCAGTCTCCCGGGCTGATTTCGCGTATTCGGCAGTCGCTGGATAAAGCCGGCGTGGATGGCTCACACCTGGAAGTGGAGATTACCGAAGATACCTTGATGTCGGATCTTGATCTTGGCGCCAGTATTCTTGAAGAACTGAGCACGCTGGGTGTTTCGATTGCCATCGATGATTTCGGTACCGGCTATTCATCACTGTCGTACCTCAAACGACTTCCCATCAATACGCTCAAAATTGACCAGTCCTTCCTTGAGGATATGGCCAACGACCCGCGTGATGCCGCCATTGTGCGTTCTATCATTGAGCTGGGACACAACCTGAACTGCAAGGTGGTTGCCGAGGGAGTGGAAGCACAGAATGTGCGTGAGCAGCTTAAGCAACTCGGCTGTGATCTCATCCAGGGTTTTTATATCAGCCGGCCATTGCCGGATGCCGGCTTCCGTGAGTGGTTAACGCGCGCTGCGCACTAGGCGTAATCGACGGGCCAGGGCGTAAGCCACATTTCAATTACTTGTTAAGTTTCCCATAATTTAATCGGGATACTTTACGCTTTTCAGTAGGTTTGCCCCCTGTCATTTTGACGGAATCCTTGATTTATAACGAATTAAAATTTTGGGCATATTACTTGCACCTGATTACCTGCGCGTCACTGGAACTGTCAACAAAAGTCAGGCGCAAATAATAACTATAAGCAGTAGGGAGGGAAGGGCCATGAGGTTGCGATCATTGGGCGCTGTCTGCGCCTGCGTACTTACGATACCGGCAATTGCCAATGCCGCATTTTTCGATTTCCAGCAATGGATCAATGATAATGGCGAACAGGGTTTCGATAACGCCTCCGCATTCTCGTTGAGTAATAGTGGTCTGACGCTGACCGCGACGGCATTCGATCAACCCGGCATGGTGAACAGCCATGTCTATATGGATGGTGTGTTCAACAATATCATCGGTGGTATGGGCGTTTGCACCACACTGGACATCAACAAGCAGTGTGTTCCTTCATCCGATGACAATGTCAGCATCGATGGCGCCAGCCAGGAAATCCTGATGTGGAATTTCAGCAGCGGCATCAGCCATATCACGCTGGAGATGGGCGACAGCCAGCACTTCCTGTTTAAAAATCACAATTTTGAGTACCAGCTGGGTGCCGGTGGAAGCTGGCTGACCGGTACAACCGATGCTGCCGGCCTGTTTACCCTGAATTCCGCAGCTTCAGCCGGAAACATCAATTTCAGAACATCAGGCATGGCTCTCACAGACCAGTTCTACATTCGTAATGCGACGACAAGCGTTGTGCCGGTTCCTGCGGCCGTCTGGTTATTCGGAACCGGCCTCCTGGGTCTTGCCGGAATAGCCAGAAAGAAAGCCGCCTGAGCCCGGGCCTAAACCCCAAATAAATCTGTCCCCTTTGAAATGAGTCAGGCTTCCGTCATCCGGGGTGGCCCGATTTCGTCAAAACCCCGTCACCCCAAAAAACCTCGCACGTAACCTGTTGTTATTCATTTAGTAATTACCTTGCCAATTCGTGGCATACGTCTTGCTATCCCTGTACCTGAACGGACCAAGGGGATTGGAAGATGGCGAAAGAAGACGATCTGGATCTTGATGTTGACGGTGGCGAGCCGGCGCCGAAATCAAAATCCAAGCTGATCATTATTATTGCGGTGGTGGTTGTGTTGCTGGGTGTATCCGCGACGGCGACGCTGATGCTGACCGGTGTATTGGGTGGCGGTGACGAAGCTGTCGCTGAGGAAACGGCGGGCAGTGCAGACAAGGTCGCCAAAAAAAGCAAAAAGAAAGCCAAAGTCAAAAAGCCAAAGGCGCCGCTGAATTACGTCCCGCTTGACCCGCCCTTCGTGGTGAATTTCAGTGGTGATACCGATGTGCGTTTTCTCCAGGTTTCAGTCGAGGTAGGGACGCGCAACCCGGACGTGGTCGACCGGATCAAGGAAAACCGTCCGGCGATTCGCAATAACCTGGTGTTCCTGTTCAAGGGCCAGGACCCGGTTTCACTCAATACCCGTGAAGGCATGGAACAGCTGCGCAAGGATACCCTGGCGGCGGTCCAGGAAGTGCTGAAAGCCGAAACCGGTGACAAGGGTGTGGAAAGCGTCTACTTCACCAGTTTTGTGATGCAGTAGGGAGCATGCTGTGAACGACCTTCTTTCACAGGACGAAATCGACGCACTGTTACACGGTGTATCCGGTGGTGATGTCGAGACCGAAACCGACGAAGAGATACCCGAAGGCGAGGTTCGTGGCTACGACTTTGCCAGCCAGGACCGCATTGTTCGTGGCCGCATGCCAACGCTGGAGATGATCAACGAGCGTTTCGCCCGTTATTTCCGTATCAGCCTGTTCAATATGTTACGCCGCAGCGGTGAGATTTCCGTGTCCGGTGTACAGATGCTCAAGTTTGCAGAGTACGTACACAGCCTGTTTGTGCCAACCAGCCTTAATCTCGTCAAGGTGAACCCCTTGCGGGGTACGTCCCTGTTCGTGCTGGAGCCGAAGCTGGTATTTTCGCTGGTGGATAATTTCTTCGGGGGCGGTGGACGTTTCCACACCAAGATCGAAGGTCGTGAGTTCACGCCGACGGAGTTGCGTGTGATCAATATGGTGCTGGAAATGGCCTTCCAGGACCTGATGCAGGCGTGGAAACCGGTGATGAAAGTGGATTTTGAATACCAGAGTTCAGAGGTCAACCCGCACTTCGCCAATATTGTCAGCCCAACGGAAGTGGTGGTTGTGAACACCTTCCGTATCGAACTTGAAGGTGGTGGTGGTGACCTGCACGTCACCATGCCCTATTCAATGGTTGAACCGATTCGTGAATTACTCGATGCCGGTGTGCAAAGCGATCGTTCCGATCGGGATGAACGCTGGACACGTGCGATTCGTGAGGAAATGAAAGAAGCAAAGGTTGAACTCAGTACCACGCTGCTGGAGACATCGCTTTCCCTGCGTGAAATTAACGAGCTACAGGCCGGTGATGTGATACCGGTCGATTTACCGGAACTGGTTACGCTGGAAGCGGAAGAGACGCCGGTATTCCGCGGAAAATACGGTGTGCATAACGGCAGCCGCGCCATCAAGATTGTTGAAAAAATTATTCCTGACCGTATTGAGTAACGGGATGAGTAGCAGGAGACCCCGATGAGTGAAGAAAACGAAACAGAACAGGCTGAGTCAACGGATGACTGGGCCGAGGCGATGGCTGAGCAGGCTGTCGCAGAAGCTGAATCCGCAGGTGATGAAGATGCAGCCGCAGCGGAATTCGACAATCTCGAGGATACCTCGGGCGGGCCGGCCGGTGATGAAGCCAACATGGATGTCATCCTCGACATTCCTGTCACGATTTCCATGGAAATCGGTCGTACCCATATCAGCATTCGCAACCTGTTGCAGCTCAACCAGGGTTCAGTCGTGGAACTGGACCGGCTGGCGGGCGAGCCGATGGATGTACTGGTGAATGGCACGCTGGTGGCCCACGGTGAAGTCGTCGTTGTCAACGAGAAATTCGGTATCCGTCTCACGGATGTCATCAGCCCCGCAGAGCGGGTCAAGAAGCTCAAGTAGGACATTCGCGGATGTTTCAGGTTATACAGTGCAGGATGATCGCGCTTGCGGGGATGCTGATGAGCGCATCGGTTTACGCGGATGACAAGGCAAGCGCTACAACAACCCCGGCTTCCGGTACAGACCCCATGGCGGTGAATAACCTGTGGCAGCTGACCCTCGGCATGGTTGTTGTGCTTGCCATCATGCTCGGGCTGGCGTGGGTTCTGAAGCGTACCGGCAAGTTCCAGATGGCCGCAGGCGGCGGCCTGAAAATCCTCGGTGGCCTGTCAATCGGGTCGAGGGAACGCGTGGTGCTGTTGCAGGTGGGTGAAACACAATTACTGGTGGGCGTAGCGCCGGGCCAGGTGCAGGCACTGCATGTACTGGAGCAGCCCCTGGAGACCCAGGCCCAGGCCAGTGGCGGCGGTTTTGCCGACCAGCTTGGACGTATGATGGGTAAGGGTGGCGCCTCATGACATTGCGCCGCTTTTTGTTACTTGCGCTGCTGATTGCTGCTCCGTCACTGGCGTCTGCTTCACCGGGATTTGCCGCCCTGACCGTCGAACCGACGGGTAACGGCGGAGAGACCTATACCGTCACCCTGCAGGTGCTGGCGTTTATGACAGCGCTCAGCCTGTTGCCTGCCGCCTTGATGATGATGACGTCTTTTGTGCGTATTCTCATTGTGCTGGGCATACTGCGCCAGGCGCTGGGAACACAGTCCTCACCGTCGAACCAGGTACTGATCGGCCTGGCTCTGTTCCTCAGCCTGTTCGTGATGACCCCGGTGTTCGATAACATTTATGACAATGCCCTTGAACCCTACCTGAACGACCAGATCCCCGCGCAGGTGGCCGTGCAAAAAGCCGCAAAGCCACTGCGTAAGTTCATGCTCGCACAAACCCGCGATGATGATCTCATGATGTTCTCGCAAATTTCCCACAGCGGTGAATTTGAATCGGCCGATGATGTGCCCTTTACTCTGCTGATGCCGGCCTTTGTTACCAGTGAACTGAAGACCGCCTTTCAGATCGGTTTCCTGGTATTGATCCCTTTCCTGGTTATCGACCTGGTGGTGGCGACCCTGCTCATGTCGATGGGCATGATGATGCTTTCACCGATGATTATATCCCTCCCGTTCAAGATCATGCTGTTCGTCCTGATCGACGGATGGTCGCTGATTATGGGCACCCTGGCGGCAAGTTTTACGGTTTAAACCGGAGTAAGGCATTATGACACCGGAAACAGTTATCGAAGTGGGTACGCAGACGATGGTGATTACCGCAACCCTGGCGGCGCCACTCCTGTTATCGGCCCTGGTGGTTGGCCTGCTGGTGGGTATGATCCAGGCCGCCACCCAGATCAACGAAATGACGCTTACCTTTGTGCCCAAGCTGGCGGTGGTCGTGCTGGTATTGTTATTTGCCGGTCCGTCGATGCTGAACGCATTGCTCGATTTTGCCACTGGCATGATCCAGAGCATACCGGACCGAATCGGCTGATCGGGGTGGCGACGATGCTGTTCACCGGCGCAGATATTTCCACCTGGATCGGGACGCTTTTCTGGCCGTTTATCCGTATCGGGTCGATGCTGGCGATTGCGCCGATTTTCGGTGCACGGATGGTGCCGGTACGCGCGCGACTGATTCTTGCATTAATGCTGACCTGGCTGGTGATACCGTTGATACCCCAGGTGCCCGCCGCCGACCCCTTGTCGGCATCCGGCGTGCTGATCACGGTGCAACAGATGCTCATCGGGCTGGCGATAGGGTTCAGCCTGCAACTGGTATTCGCCACACTCATCATTGCCGGCCAGACCGTTGCCATGGGCATGGGGCTGGGTTTTGCGCAGATGGTCGACCCGCAGAACGGCATCAGTGTGCCGGTTGTCGGCCAATATTATGTCGTGATCGCCACCCTGCTGTTTTTATCGCTGAACGGGCACCTGTCGCTGATCCGTATTCTTACCGACAGTTTCCAGTCCCTGCCCATTGGTATCGACAGTCTCACCCGGGATGAAATGCGTAGTGTAGCGAACTGGGGAGCGCGTATGTTTTCCGATGCAATGATGGTGGCCTTGCCGGCCGTCGCTTCCATCCTGCTGGTGAACATATCCTTTGGTGTGGTCAGTCGCTCCGCTCCACAACTCAATGTCTTTGGTGTCGGTTTCCCGGTGACCCTTACACTGGGCTTTATCGTATTGATGTTTGCGATCTCCAACCTGTTGCCACAGATGCAG
>JALWRY010000011.1 GCA_027080445.1 Thiohalobacter sp.
TTCGAGTGCGCGGCGGATGCGAACGGCGCGGGGCGTGCGTCGGCTGAAATAATGCCAGGGCGCCAGCCAGCCCAGGAAGCGCACGGGTCTGAACAGGTGCGTGGCAAGGACGACTTCATCCAGCCCGTTGCGAAGCAGGACCCAGTTGATGTGCAGCAGACGCAGCAGCTGGCCAGGGCGGATCATGTCTGCGGTTCCTGTCTTTTTACCAGGCGATCCACGCGTGCCGCGAGGCGGTCAGCGTCGGCGCGCAAGCGGTCGACCTCATCGAGGAATTCATCGATTTCAGCTCGCGTCGGCAAGAGCCGCGCTTCTTCCTGCAGGTATTCGGAGATATCCTGTTGCAGTGTCCCGGTACTTTCGCCGAGCCAGCGGCTTCCCTTGCGCACCAGTTCGCCAAGCTGGTGGGCGAGGGCGTCGCCGGTGAATTTTGACAGTTGCTCCTCCCAGTCCCAGTCGACGCCGGCGAGCAGGTCCTGGAACTGTTGGCCGGTTTCGGTATCGCCGATGATTTCTATGGCACCGTGGAACAGCGCGTCTTCACGGGATTCGGTCGCCAGGCGCGCGAACCCGGCCGGCGTGCCGCGTAGCAGTGTATCGGGCTTGCCTTCATAGTAGCTCAGGACTTTCACGCCCTGCGCGTCGGGCAGGAAATACAGGGTAAGCTCGGTGCCGGCAAGATTTACCGCAATGACTTTATCCTGTAGTGCAGCGCAATGCTGCAAGGCATCCGGGTCCTGCTTGAGGTACAGCTCAAGCGCGGATTCCAGTGCAGCGGAAAGCAGGGCAGGGGTACTCATGGCATGTTCAGTAACGGAACCCGCGGTGCAGGGCGACGACGCCGCCGGTCAGGTTGAAGTAGTCACAGTCTTCAAAACCGGCCTGTTCCATCATGTCCTTCAGGGTGTCCTGGTCCGGGTGCATACGGATGGATTCGGCGAGGTAACGGTAGCTGTCGGCATCATTGGCAATGAGCTTGCCCATCAACGGCAGCAGCTTGAAGGAGTAGAAGTCGTAAACCGGTTTCAGCCCGGGCACCACCGGCCGGGAAAATTCCAGCACCAGTACACGCCCTCCAGGCTTGAGGCAGCGGTACATGGACGCCAGCGCTTTCTGCTTGTCGGTGACATTACGCAGGCCAAAGGCGATGGTGATGCAGTCGAAACTCTGGTCGGGGAAGGGCAGGCACTCGGCGTTCGCCTGCACGAATTGCACGTTGCCGCTAATACCCTTGTCGAGCAGGCGTTCGCGCCCCACGTTGAGCATGGAGGCGTTGATGTCGCCGATGATGACTTCACCTGCAGGGCCGACCAGGCGTGACAGGCGCGCGGCCAGGTCACCGGTTCCACCGGCCAGGTCGAGGATGCGCTGCCCGGGGCGTGCGCCGGTTTGCTCGATGGTGAAACGCTTCCACAGCCGGTGGATGCCGAACGACATGGCGTCGTTCATCAGGTCGTAGTTGTCGGCCACCGAGTCGAATACGCCGGCTACACGGCGCTGTTTTTCCTCGACATCGACCTGTTCGAAACCGAAATGGGTTTTTTCAGACATAACGAATCCGTTGCTGTATCAGGCCGTATTGTAACGCGGAACAGCTTGCCGGGTCTTTCCGGCGCGGCAGCCGCTTATTTCGTGCCGAGTTGTGAGTGCGGTGCACCGGCCTCCTTCAGCCGCTGCAGGTAGGCTTTCCAGTTCTCTTCCATGTTCTTGCCCAGATTGTACAGCGTTTCCCAGGCGTAAATACCGGTGTTGTGGTCATCGTCAAAATGGATCTGGATGGCGTAGTTGCCGACCGGTTCGATGTGCTTGATGTTGACGTCTTCCTTGTCCACCTGTAACACGCCTTCGCCCGGGCCATGGCCCTGGACTTCGGCCGATGGTGAATGGACTCGCAGGTATTCACAGCTCATGGTGAATTCGGCGCCGTCGTCAAACTTGATTTCCAGGGTACGGGATTGCTGGTGGAAGTTGATTTCGGTCGGATGGGGGTGTTTGTCAGCCATGTGCGGTGTTACCTCGAAATGGGAATCAGAGAATATAGCGGCTCAGGTCTTCGTCCTGGGCGAGATCTTCCAGTTGTGAATCGACATAGGCGGCATCGACGATGACCTGCTGGCCGGACTGGTCGGCAGCACCGAAAGAGACTTTTTCCAGCAGTCGTTCGATGACCGTGTGCAGACGGCGTGCGCCAATGTTTTCGGTGCGTTCATTGATGTCCCAGGCCACCCGGGCAATGCGTTCAATGCCGTCGTCGGTGAACTTCAGTGTAAGTCCTTCGGTCTGCATCAGGGCAGCGTACTGTTCGGTCAGCGATGCATCGGGCTCGGTCAGGATGCGTACGAACTCGGCCACGCCCAGCGCCTCGAGTTCCACGCGGATCGGCAGGCGGCCCTGC
>JALWRY010000012.1 GCA_027080445.1 Thiohalobacter sp.
GTTCATACAGGCGGCAACCGCCGAAAAGGCGGTGGTCTGGTCCAGGCCGGTCGCCAGCAGCGCCAGCATCATTAACGTAAAGCAACCGATATAGGTGGCAAAAAATCCCCAGACGGCCTCGACAACCCGCTCCGGCATGGCCTTGTTACCCAGTTTTACCGGGATTTTGGCGTTGGGATGCACCAAACGGCTGATTTCACGCATACCCTGTTTAAACAACAGCAGGAAACGCACAACTTTCATCCCGCCACCGGTTGAACCGGCGCAACCGCCAATAAAGCTGATAAACAGCAGCATGACCGGCAGGAAACTCGGCCAGTGGAAATACGCCGCCGTGGTAAATCCGGCCGTCGTTCCGATGGAAACCACCTGGAAAATCCCGTGGTGCAGGGCGTCGCCGAAGCGACTGAAGGTTCCGCTGAAGTACAGGTAGGACACCGTCACCACGGCCGCCAGGCCCAGTACAGTGATATAGGCGAGGAATTCCGAATCACGGAAGTAGGCCCGTGGATCAAGTGAACGCCAGGCGATGAAATGCAGCGAGAAGTTAATGCCCGACAGTAGCATGAACACGATGGCGACAGTTTCAATGGTCGGGCTCTGGAAATAACCGATACTCAGGTCATGGGTAGAAAACCCGCCGATTGCCACGGTGGAAAAACTGTGGCCGATGGCATCGAACACATTCATGCCGGCCAGCCAGTACGCCAGCGCGCAGATAATCGTCAATGCCAGGTAGATATACCACAGCGCCTTGGCTGTTTCGGTAATGCGTGGCGTCAGCTTGTTATCTTTTATCGGCCCGGGCGTTTCAGCGCGGTACAGCTGCATACCGCCGATTCCCAGCATTGGCAGTACGGCAACCGCCAGCACGATAATACCCATGCCCCCCAGCCACTGCAGTTCCTGGCGGTAGAACAGGATGGAGCGCGGCAGTCGATCAAGCCCGGTAATGACCGTGGCGCCTGTCGTTGTCAGGCCCGACATGGACTCGAAGATGGCGTCGGTAAAGCTCATGGTCGGGTGATCGGCGAGTGCGAACGGCAGGGCCCCGACCAGCGCCAGCACGATCCAGAACATCGACACGATGACAAAGCCATCGCGTATGCGCATTTCACGGCGCTGGGCGCGCACCGGGAACCAGCACAGTGTTCCACTGAGCAGCACACCAAGAAAAGTAACCAGGAAATCCGCGTGGCTGTTTTCCCCCAGCCAGTAGGACAGCACCAGCGGCGGCAACATGACCAGGCTTGCCACCATGAGCAGCAGCCCCAGGAATCGCTGAATGGTGGCGAAACTCATCCCGGAATCGCGTCAGAAGAACGTGACGCCGACCTGGAACAGCCGCTCGACTTCGGCAATTTTCTGCTTGTCGATCAGGAACAGGATAACGTGGTCATCACTCTGGATCACCGTGTCGTGGTGAGCGATCAGGACATCATCACCCCGCACCACCGCGCCGATGGTCGCACCCGGCGGCAAGCGGATCTCGGACACCGTGCGCCCGACAACCCGCGAGGTCTTGTTGTCGCCGTGCGCGATGGCCTCGATAGCCTCGGCTGCGCCACGCCGCAGGGAGTGTACCGCCGCCACGTCACCGCGGCGGATATGGGTCAGCAAACTGCCGATGGTCGCCTGTTGTGGCGACACCGCGATATCGATGACATTACTCTGTACCAGGTCAACATAGGCCGGCCGGTTGATGAGCGACATCACCTTGCGCGCGCCCAGCCGCTTGGCCAGCATGGCGGAAAGGATATTGGCTTCCTCGTCATTGGTCAGCGCACAAAATACATCGGTATTCTCAATATTTTCCTCGATCAGCAACTCTTCGTCGGCCGCATCGCCGAGTAACACCACGCTCGAATCCAGTTCCTCGGAAAGGCGCTGCGCTGTTTCTGCATTGCAGTCGATCAACTTGACCTGGTAGCGACTCTCGATGGACTCCGCCAGCCGCAGGCCGATATTGCCACCACCGGCAATCATCACCCGTTTGACCCGTTTGCCCAGCGCCCTCAGCTCACTGGTAACCGCACGGATATGTTTACGCGCCGCGATAAAAAAGACTTCGTCTTCCGCCTCGATGACCGTGTCGCCTTCCGGCAGGATGGCCGAGCCACGCCGGAAAATCGCCGCCACCCGGGCTTCCACACCCGGCATATGTTCACGTAACTCGCACAATTCCTGCCCGACCAGTGGACCGCCGAGTACCGCCCGCACGGCCACCAGCTGCACCTTGCCACCGGCAAAATCCAGTACCTGTAACGCTTCGGGCTGTTCGATCAGGCGCTCGATATAATCCGTGACCAGTTGTTCCGGACTGATGAAAACATCAACCGGCAGGGCTTCCTGGCTGAACAGCCTGGGGTATTTCAGATACTCGGG
>JALWRY010000013.1 GCA_027080445.1 Thiohalobacter sp.
GCCGTCGATGCAATTGGCGCCGGGCGTGTGCAGGCGTTGATGATGCCGTCGCGCTACACCGCCGATATCAGCCTGCAGGATGCGCGCGCCGAAGCCGATACGCTGGGTGTGGCCTACCAGGAAATTTCCATCGAAAAGCCCTTTGACAGCTTCCTCGATGCGTTGTCCGGGGCTTTTGAAGACACCCGGCCCGATGCGACGGAGGAAAATATCCAGGCGCGCTGCCGTGGTGTCATTCTGATGGCCTTGTCCAACAAGCAGGGCCGCATTCTGCTGACGACCGGGAACAAGAGTGAGATGTCGGTGGGTTACGCCACGCTTTACGGCGATATGGCGGGGGGGTTTGCGCCGATCAAGGATGTACCCAAGTTGCTGGTATACCAGTTGTCGGAATACCGTAACACGCTGGGCGCCGTAATCCCGCAGCGGGTGCTGGATCGCCCGCCGTCGGCGGAGCTGGCGCCCGACCAGAAGGACGAGGACTCCCTGCCACCCTACGACCTGCTGGACCCGATCCTGGAAGGCTATATCGAGCAGGATATGAGCGTTCGCGAACTGATTGCGCTGGGTTTTGAGGCCGACATGGTGCGGCGTATCGCCACGCTGGTCGATCGTAACGAGTACAAGCGCCGCCAGGCGCCACCCGGCGTGCGTATCAGCAAGCGCGCCTTCGGGCGTGACCGCCGCTACCCGATTACTTCCGGTTTCCTGGCGGCGCAGCTGGCGCGTGCGCGGGAAAAACCCATTTAATATTCGATTCCTGGCGGCGCTTTTAGTATGGTTGGCAGCCGGATGACGTACAAACTGAGAGAACGACCCAATGAAAAAAGTCGAAGCCGTGATTAAACCCTTCAAGCTCGATGACGTGCGCGAGGCCCTGTCGGAGATTGGCATAACCGGTATGACTGCCATCGAGGTCAAGGGTTTTGGCCGCCAGAAGGGTCATACCGAATTGTACCGTGGTGCGGAATATGTCGTCGATTTCCTCCCCAAGGTAAAGCTCGAAGTGGTGGTGAAAGAAGAGGACCTGGAACGCTGTATCGAAGCCATTACCCAGGCGGCCCGCACCGGTAAAATTGGCGATGGCAAGATCTTCGTGACGTCTGTGGAGCGTGTCGTGCGTATCCGTACCGGCGAGACTGACGCGGACGCAATCTAGCAGACGGCGCATAATGCACCCACTGTCATCCCGGCGTATGCCGGGATCCAGCGTTTCAGTGCGCCGTATTCCTCTCCAGCACCCGCCGCGCATCATTGGCCAGATCGTCCATGCCCATGCGTTTATAGGCCTTGACCAGCACATGTAAGGCTTCACGCGACGCCGGTGTGCGCTGGTAGTTCTCAATGACGTAACGCGCCCGGTTGGCGGCGGCGACCCAGGCTTTGCGGTGCATGTAATAGCGGGCGACATTGATTTCGTAGTCCGCCAGCTGGTTATGCAGGAATATCAGGCGTTTTTTACTGTCTTCCGCGTAACGGCTATCGGGAAATTTCTGCACCAGGGTGGTGAAATCACTGAAGGCATCGCGTAGTGCGCGGGTGTCCCGTTCAGAAGGTTTACGTTGTGCCACACGGTCCACGATACTCATGCCACGCGTATAATTGACCAGGCCTTTCAGGTAATAGGCATAGTCCAGGTGCGGGTTGCCCGGGTTGTTGCTGATAAAACGGTCTGCTGCGGTAATAGCGGAGTCCGGCTCATCAAACTTGTAGTAGGCATAGGCGATTTCCAGCTGCGCCTGCTGGGCGTACTTGCCAAACGGGAAGCGGGCTTCGAGTTTTTCGAAGGTATTGATGGCCGTTTCAAAATCTGCCGAGTCCATCGCCTCTTTGGCTTTCTTGTAGAGATCGTTGGCCGAGAGTTTCGAGGCCTCGTCATCCGGGGTTGTTGCGCAGCCGAGGGTGAATAAAACCGCGAGAAGCGGTATAAGGCGTAACCAGTGCATCTGCCATTTTTTCCGGTTTTGAAAATCGAACCCAATTGTAAGGCCGCAACACGGCCCTTGGCCACCTGATTCCATGTCTGAAACGATTTATCTCAATGACCGCATCCCTGAACAGGCGGCCGGACGGCGTCTCGACCAGGTGCTGGCGGAACTTTTCCCGCAGTATTCCCGCAGTCGTCTGCAGCAGTGGACAAAGCGGGGACAGGTTCTGCTGGAGGGCAAGCCGGTAGCTGTACGTCAGCGGGTGCTGGGTGGTGAGGCTGTCGAAATTCGCGCCGAGCTGGAGGATGAGGGTGCTGTCGAGCCCCAGCCGATGGACCTGGATATTGTTTACGAGGACAGCCAGGTGCTGGTGATCAACAAGCCGGCCGGGCTGGTGGTACACCCGGCCGCCGGCAATCGTGACGGCACCTTGCAGAACGGACTGCTCTATCTTGACCCGGGGCTGGCCAGTGTGCCACGCGCCGGTATCGTTCACCGCCTGGACAAGGACACCAGTGGCCTGATGGTGGTGGCGCGTACCCTTGAGGCGCACACCTCGCTGGTGGCGCAGTTGCAGGAACATACGGTCAGCCGGGAATACCTGGCGCTGGTACACAGCGTACTGACTGCAGGTGGGACGGTTGATGCGCCCATCGGCCGGCACCCGAAGGATCGTCTGCGCATGGCGGTGGTGGAGTCGGGCAAGCCGGCGATCAGCCATTACCGGGTAGTGGAACGTTTTGCCGCACACACCCTGGTACAGGTGCGGCTCGAGACCGGTCGCACGCACCAGATTCGTGTGCACATGGCGCATATCCACTGCCCGCTGGTGGGGGATCCGGTCTATGGTGGCCGCTTGCGAATCCCGCGTGGGGCATCCGATCGATTAAGGGAGGCCTTGCAGGGGTTTCGGCGCCAGGCGCTGCATGCGCGGCGGTTGGCCTTTGTGCACCCGCACAGCGGGGAACCGGTCAGCCGGGAAGTGGATATGCCGGATGACTTCGCGGCCTTGCTGGATGCCGTGAGGTCCGGATTATGATTTACCCCGACTGGCCGGCGCCCGCCAGGGTACAGGCGGTGAGTACAACCCGTCAGGGCGGTGTCAGCCAGGGTCCCTGGGCCGGTCTCAACCTGGCGGACCATGTCGGTGATGACCCGCAGGCTGTGCAGGAGAATCGACGAATGCTGCACGATACCCTGAAGTTGTCCTCGGCACCCCTGTGGCTGCGGCAGGTACATGGAAACCGGGTTGTGCTACTGGATTTGCCGGATGCGGGGGTTGCGGGTGTACCGCTTGCAGCGCCTGAAGCCGATGCCGGTGTGTCGCGTGTACCGGGCCGGGTGAGCGTGGTACTGACAGCGGATTGTCTACCGGTGCTGTTCTGTGATCGCGCCGGGTGTTGTGTCGCCGCGGCGCACGCCGGTTGGCGGGGCCTGGTCGCAGGGGTGCTGGAAAGTACGGTACAGGCGATGCGTGTAGACCCCGGCGAGCTGCTGGCCTGGCTGGGTCCGGCGATCGGGCCACAGGCCTTCGAAGTCGGCGACGAGGTGCGAACGGCTTTTGTGGATAGGCACCCGCAGGCCGTCGAGGCTTTTTTGCCCCGTTCCGGACATCGCTGGCTGGCCGACCTGTACCGGCTGGCGCGTATTCGCCTCAAGGCGCTCGGGGTGTCGGCAATCTATGGCGGCGATCACTGCACGTTTACGGAAAACGAGGTGTTCTATTCCTACCGGCGTGAGGGTGTAACCGGCCGTATGGCGTCACTGATCTGGCTGAGCGCATGAACAAATATTTCATCAACATTCAGACTCCCCTCAAACGGATAAAGACATGACCTTATTACAATGGATACTGGTGTTCACTCTGGTAGGTGGCGTACTCAGCGTGCTGGCGGCCGCGTTGTTTCTTCTGTTACCGGAAAAAACGCGGAGCCGGGTATTACCGCACGCCGTGAGTTTTGCTATCGGCGCCCTGCTGGGCGCCGCCCTGCTGGGATTGTTGCCGCACGCGCTGGAAAGCGTCCAGGATAGCAACTACCGCGGCATCATGGCTGCTGTGCTGTTTGGCCTGTTCGGGTTTTTCCTGCTGGAAAAGCTGGTGCTGTGGCGCCATTGTCACAACGAAGCCTGCGAGGTTCACCAACCGGATACCCACAGCCATACACAGGCGGCTGCCGGTACGCTGATTATGATCGGCGACAGCATGCACAACTTCATTGATGGAATTCTGATCGGTGCGGCGTTCCTGACCGATATTCACCTGGGCGTTGTCACGGCATTGGCGGTAGCGGCGCACGAGATTCCGCAGGAAGTGGGGGATTTCGCAGTGTTGCTGCACAGTGGCTTCAGTACCCCACGTGCTTTCCTGTTTAATGTGCTGTCCAGCCTGACAACTATCATAGGTGGTGTACTGGCGTATTACAGCCTCAACGCCATGCAACCGGTATTGCCTTATGTACTGGCCGTTGCTGCATCGAGTTTTATTTATGTGGCTGTTGCCGATCTTATCCCGGGTCTGCACAGGCGCGCCGAATTCAACGCCACTGTCAAACAGATACTGCTGATTGGCGCCGGTGTGGGGTTTATTTTCCTGGCGAATTCATCGTTGCACAGTTAAGGAACTGATTAATTGGATTTCCGTCATTGCACCCCAGGAGTACTTCCTCGGGATGCCTTCGCCATCCTTCAGGGCGCGAGCGCAGCGCGGCAATCTTTTTAAGTCTGGCACCAGACCGTGGGAGATTGCCGCGCTGCGCTCGCAATGACACGAATTCATACGGGGTTCCTTGTCTATTGACCCGGAGAATGATTATAGTCGGGCCTGTTTCGGGGAAAGGTGGTTGTGATGACAGACTGGTACATGCTGACACTGGTTGGCAAGGATCAACCGGGTATCGTTGCGAAGGTGACATCGGCCTTGTCCGGGGCTGGCTGCAATCTTGGCGAGACTTCGATGATTCGCCTGGGTGATAACTTCACCGTGATGATGCTGGTACAGAGTGAGGCCGGCGAGAGCGGCTTGCGTGAAGCGCTGGAGCCGGTGTTGGCGGCCCTGTCGCTGGTATTGCACATTGATGCCGTGCAGGCGGGCCTGCACCAGCGGCCTGTACCGGATGTACGCATCCTGGTGCACGGTGCAGATCGTATCGGTATTGTTTCCCGCGTGACGACGCTCGCGGCGCAGGCCGGGCTGAATATTCTCGACCTTGAGTCCGATGTCGGTGGCGGCGAGGCGGATCCTATCTACATCCTGCAAATCGAGGGTGTGGCGGCACAGGGTGTCGAGGCCATCCAGCAGGCCCTGGCGCCACTGCAGACCGATGGCGTCAAGGTGGATGTCCAGCCCATTGAAACCCTGATTGGCTGAAACGTGTCAGTTCTCAATATTCTGGTCTATCCCGATGAACGTCTGCGCCGGATTTCCGAGCCGGTGCAGGTATTTGATGGCGCCTTGCAGGAAAAGATCGATGCACTGGAAGCGACCCGGCTGGCCGGTCCCGGTGCGGTGGGGATTGCCGCACCGCAGACAGACTGGCTGGAGCGCGTGTTGATTGTCGATGTTTCCGGGCGCAAGAAAACCGCCAGTCACGGCCACCTGATCCTGGTCAACCCGGAAATCACCGAGTGGGAAGGGCATGTGCTGGGCCGTGAAGGCTGCCTGTCGGTGCCGGATTACACCGGGAATGTACTGCGCGCAGAAAAAATTCACCTCGATGCCCTTGACCGTGACGGTAATCCGCTATCCTTTGACATGGAGGGTTTCGAGGCACGCGCTATACAGCATGAGCTGGATCATCTTGATGGTCTGCTGTTTCTCGATCGGCTGGTCAGTCGTCGCCAGGACCTGTTTCAGCGTAAAAACTACAAATAGCCCGTCAGGCCGAATGGCTTGAAAACAGGCAATTGGCCCCCCATATGCTGTTCCATCAAAGATTTCCAATGGGAGAACCCGGATCATGCGGATGGACAAACTCACTTCCAAGTTCCAGATGGCGCTGGCCGATGCGCAGAGCATCGCTGTTGGTCGCGACCATAACTATATCGAGCCGGTACACGTCATGGTGGCCTTGCTGGACCAGGAGGGCGGCAGTGTCCGCCACCTGCTCACCCAGGCCGGCGTCAATGCCAACCTGCTGCGTTCGCACCTGAGTGAATGGCTGGACCGTTTGCCCACCGTGGAAGGCACGGCGGGCGATGTACACATTTCCAATGACCTGACACGGTTGCTCAACCTGACCGACAAGCTGGCGCAGAAGCGTGGCGACCAGTACATCTCTTCCGAGCTTTTTGTGTTGGCGGCCGTCGAGGACAAGGGCGAACTGGGCGAAACACTGCGTACGGCAGGCGCCAGCAAGGATTTGATCGAAAAGGCAATTGAGAATGTTCGCGGCGGGCAGAAGGTCGATGACCCGAATGCCGAGGATCAGCGCCAGGCACTGGAAAAATACACCATCGACCTGACCGAGCGCGCCGAACAGGGCAAGCTCGATCCGGTCATTGGCCGCGATGACGAGATTCGCCGCACAGTGCAGGTGTTGCAGCGTCGCACCAAGAACAACCCGGTGCTGATTGGTGAGCCCGGGGTGGGCAAGACCGCGATTGTCGAGGGCCTGGCGCAGCGTATCGTCAACGGTGAAGTGCCGGAAGGGCTGAAAAACAAACGTCTGCTCAGTCTGGATATGGGTTCCCTGATTGCCGGCGCCAAGTTTCGCGGCGAGTTCGAGGAACGCCTGAAGGCGGTCCTCAATGATTTATCCCGCCAGGAAGGCCAGATCATCCTGTTTATCGATGAGTTGCATACCATGGTCGGCGCCGGCAAGGCCGAGGGCGCCATGGACGCGGGTAATATGCTCAAGCCGGCGCTGGCGCGCGGCGAGCTGCATTGCGTGGGCGCCACGACGCTGGACGAATACCGTCAGTACATCGAGAAAGACGCTGCCCTGGAACGCCGTTTCCAGAAAGTGCTGGTGGACGAGCCGAGCGTGGAAGACACCATTGCCATCCTGCGTGGTTTGAAAGAGCGCTACGAGGTTCACCATGGGGTGGATATCACTGACCCGGCCATTGTGGCGGCGGCGACACTGTCACACCGCTACATCACCGATCGGCAACTGCCCGACAAGGCAATCGACCTGATCGATGAGGCTGCCTCGCGCATCCGTATGGAAATCGATTCCAAGCCGGAACCGCTGGACAAGCTGGAGCGTCGCCTGATCCAGCTCAAGATCGAACGTGAAGCCCTGAACAAGGAAACCGACGAAGCCTCGGTGAAACGGCTCGCCAACCTGCAGGAGGAAATCGACAAGCTGGAACGCGAGTATTCCGACCTGGAAGAAATCTGGAAGGCCGAGAAGGCCGCTGTGCAGGGCAGTTCCCATATCAAGGAAGAACTGGAACGTGCGCGTATGGAGCTGGAAACGGCGCAACGCGCCGGTGACCTGGCGCGCGCCGGTGAATTGCAGTACGGCCGTATTCCCGAGCTGGTCAAGCAGCTGGATATGGCCTCCCAGGCGGAAATGCAGGAAATGACGCTGTTGCGCAACAATGTCACAGAGGAAGAAATCGCTGAAGTGGTGTCCAAGTGGACGGGCATCCCGGTCTCCAAGATGCTCGAGGGCGAGCGCGACAAGCTGCTGCGTATGGAAGAAGGCTTGAACCAGCGCGTGGTTGGCCAGAACGAAGCGGTGAAAGTGGTTTCAGACGCTATTCGCCGTTCACGCGCCGGCCTGTCCGATCCCGACCGGCCCAATGGTTCCTTCCTGTTCCTTGGACCGACCGGTGTCGGCAAGACCGAGTTGACCAAGGCGCTGGCCGAGTTCCTGTTCGATACGGAAGAGGCCATGGTGCGTATTGATATGTCCGAGTTTATGGAGAAACACTCCGTAGCACGGCTGATTGGTGCGCCGCCCGGTTACGTCGGTTACGAGGAAGGCGGTTACCTGACCGAGGCAGTACGGCGTAAACCCTACTCGGTGATTTTGATGGACGAGGTGGAAAAAGCCCACCCGGATGTCTTCAACGTGCTGCTGCAGGTGCTCGACGACGGACGTTTGACCGACGGTCAGGGCCGCACCGTGGATTTCCGTAATACCGTCATCGTCATGACGTCAAATCTTGGCAGTCAGCAGATCCAGGAGCTGGCGGGCGAAGAAAACTATGAGCGGATGAAATCCGCCGTCATGGAGGTGGTGGCGGGGCATTTCCGGCCCGAGTTCATCAACCGCATCGACGATGTGGTGGTCTTCCATCCGCTGGGACGCGAGCAGATCCGCGCCATTACCACCATCCAGATCGGCTATTTACGGCAGCGGCTTGCCGAACGCGACCTTGGGCTGGCGTTGTCAGAAGCGGCGCTCGACAGGCTCGGCGAAGCCGGTTTCGACCCGGTGTATGGCGCGCGGCCGCTCAAGCGGGCCATCCAGCAGCAGCTGGAGAACCCGCTGGCCCAGGCGCTCCTGGCGGGCCGTTTCCACCCTGGCGATGTCATCCAGGTCGATGTCGAGGGCGATGCGCTGGCGTTTCGCAAGGGCGAGACGCAGGCCAGCGCCGCCTGATTCCGGGGCCAGGGACGGCATTCTGGTGGATATTCGCGCTTGAAGGGAAACCGGTGAATCCGTAGTATGGGCCGGTCTTTGGCGCACGCCAGAACATAAAAATAGCATGGAGGAGGAAATATGACATTACAGAAAACCCTGGCGACTGTGCTTGCCGCTTCGCTGGCGCTGGCCCTGTCTCCGGCCGTTATGGCGGCAAAAGGTTTCAGTTACAGCTATGCCGATGTGGGCTATCAGTTTACCGATGGTGACAACGGGATCGATATCAACAGCGGCCGTGTTGATGCTTCGTTCGGCATATTCAGGTACATGGCATTACGGGCCGGGTTCCTGCGCGGTAATACCGATGATATACCCGGCGATAATCAGGACAGGACCGAATTTCGTTTTGGCGGTCAGTTGCATTACCCGGTAATGAAGAAGCTGGATGTATTCGGCGAGGTATTGGCCTTAAATTCCTATATCAACAGCAATAGTTCAACGAATGTCGATACCGGTCCGATCTATGCTGCGGGTGTTCGTTTCCAGGCATTGAAGAAGCTGGAACTTGATGCCGGTTATAAATATGTTGCAGCCGATGTGGACAATGATTTTGGAACGGTGGGCGCTGTGTTCAAGTTCACCAGGGCCTTCTCGGCAACAGCCAATGCCAGTTTTGGCGGTGATATCAATGAATATTTCGGTGGTATCCGCCTGAACTTCTGAGCACTTTTTGCCCGAAAGCAGTAAACCCGCTATCCGTTATGATGGCGGGTTTTTTTATGGCCGGGGTTTCCCCCGTTCGTCCCGGGATACTTTTAGCAGAATTCTGTCCAGTGCGCGGCTGGTCAGCAGCCGTTTCAACGTACCAAACAAGGTGGTGGGAAAGGTCACGTAATACCGGGGTTTCGGGCGGGGGTGTGTGAGGGCGGTGAGCAGTTTTTCCACCACGGCATCGGCTGGCAGGGTGAACGGCGCTGCCGGCCCTTGCTGGCGCAGGCGTTTTTCAGTCGCGAGGTAGGCTTCCCGGTGGACGCTGTGCTCGAC
>JALWRY010000014.1 GCA_027080445.1 Thiohalobacter sp.
CCGTGATCATGCACATGGATTTCCTCCGTATCGACGAGAGCAAACCGATTCGCGTCAATGTCCCGCTGCACTTCGCCGGAGCTGACGTTGCGCCGGGTGTCAAGGCCGGTGGCCTGTTGACCCACGCCGTGGTCGAGGTGGAGATGGACGTGCTGCCGTCGCACCTGCCTGAATATATCGAGGTCGATGTGTCCGGGCTGGAAATCGGTGACGCAGTTCACCTGACCGACCTGGCCCTGCCGGAAAGCGCCAGTCTGGTCGAGTTGTCGCGTGGCGAAGGTCACGATATTGCCGTTGCTGCGGTGCACGCACGCAAGGGTGGCGGTGAGGAAGAAGAAGCCGATGTCGAAGCTGCCGCCGAGGGTGGTGAAGAACCCGCCGCCGAAGGCGAAAGCTGATAGACCGGTTAGTGCCGGCCATTCAGCTCATCGTGGGACTGGGTAACCCCGGTCCCGAGTACGAACCAACCCGGCATAACGCCGGGTTTTGGTTTGTGGATGAGCTTGCCCGTCGCTGCCGGCAGGATTTCCGTGCCGAACCACGTTTTCACAGTGAGCTTGCACGCTGCAGGCTGGATGCCAGTGAGTGTCGTCTGCAGAAACCGCTGACATTTATGAACCACAGTGGGCAGGCAGTCGGTGCGCTGACGCGTTTCTTCAAGATTCCGGTTGAACAGGTACTGGTCGTACACGATGACCTCGATCTCCCGCCGGGGACGATTCGCCTGAAGCAGGGTGGTGGACACGGTGGCCATAACGGCTTGCGTGACCTGATCAGTCACCTTGGCAGCCGGGACTTTTATCGCCTGCGTATTGGCATCGGACACCCGGGTCACCGTGACCAGGTGGTGGACTACGTGTTGAAAAAACCGTCCGGCGAACACCGCCGCCTGATCGAGGACGCCATTGACGACGCGCTGGATGTCATGCCCGATGTGCTGGCCGGGCAGTTCGAGAAAGCCATGAACAGCCTGCATACGCGCAACTGATACCGATTCATCTGAAGTGAGAGCTTATGGGATTTAAATGTGGAATTGTCGGGCTGCCCAATGTCGGCAAATCGACCCTGTTCAATGCGCTGACACGGGCGGAAATCCAGGCTGAAAACTACCCGTTCTGCACCATCGATCCGAATGTCGGTGTGGTGCCGGTGCCTGACCCCCGGCAGGATGCGCTGGCCGAAATCGTCAAGCCGGAACGCGTGCTGCCTACGACCATGGAGTTTGTTGATATCGCCGGGCTGGTCGCCGGGGCGTCGAAGGGTGAAGGACTGGGGAATAAATTCCTCGCCAACATCCGCGAGACCGACGCCATCGTCCACGTGGTGCGTTGTTTCGAAGACGATAACGTGGTCCACGTCGAGGGCAAGGTCGACCCCCTGTCGGATATCGAAGTCATCAACACCGAACTGGCGCTGGCCGATCTCGATACCGTCGAAAAAGCCCTGCACCGTGTCGGCAAGCTGGCCAAGGGCGGCGACAAGGAAGCGAAGGCAAAGCTGGCAGTGCTGGAACCCCTGAAGGCGCACCTGGATGAAGGCCATATGGCGCGCGCCATGAAACTCGACGACGATCAGCGGGCGCTGCTTTACGACCTGCACCTGCTGACGCTCAAGCCCACCATGTACATCGCCAACGTGTCCGAGGACGGCTTTGAAAACAATCCACGCCTCGATGCGGTACGCCAGCTGGCCGAAGGTGAAGATGCGGTGGTGGTGCCGGTCTGTGCGGCCATCGAAGCCGAACTGGTTGAGCTGGATGACGAGGAGCAGCAGGTTTTCCTCGACGAGCTGGGCCTGGAAGAGCCGGGGCTGAACCGCGTCATCCGCGCCGGTTACCGCTTGCTCGGCCTGCAGACCTATTTCACTGCCGGGGTCAAGGAAGTCCGCGCCTGGACCGTGCGCATTGGCGCCACGGCGCCTGAAGCCGCCGGGGTTATTCACACGGACTTCCAGAAAGGTTTTATTCGCGCCGAAGTGACTTCTTACGAGGATTTTATCGCCTGTGGCGGTGAGCAGGGCGCCAAAGAGGCCGGCAAACTGCGGCTGGAAGGCAAAGACTACGTGGTGCAGGACGGTGATGTCATGCACTTCCGTTTTAACGTCTAGCGCGTCTGCCCTCCTGTCATTGCACCCCAGGAGTACTTCCTCAGGATGTCTTTGCCATCCTTCAGGGCGCGAGCGCAGCGCGGCAATCTCCCACAGTCTGGCACCCCGCTCAAAAAGATTGGCTGTGCTGGACAGCAGGGTGCGAAATCCCTACAATTTCGCCTCTTTCGCGGCCCGTGGGTCGCAGACCAGAATATGGCAAGGTAGCTCAGTTGGTTAGAGCACAGCACTCATAATGCTGGGGTCGGCGGTTCGAATCCGCCC
>JALWRY010000015.1 GCA_027080445.1 Thiohalobacter sp.
CCGTCGGCCGTGAACCAGAAACCGCCGGCCGGGTCGGCAAAGTGTTTCAGCACCACCTCGGCCAGTTGCAGGGCGAAATCGAGCTCGTCACGGTTCCAGCGGTATTGCAGGCGTTCGAGGATAGCGTCGATGAGAAACACGTAATCATCCAGGTACGCCGATAAATGCGCGCGGCCATCCTTGCAGGTGGCGAGCAGGCGGCCGTCTTGCCACAGGGTGGTGCGGATGAAGTCCAGCGCGCGTTGTGACGAGGCAAACCAGTCGGGCTGGTCGAAAGTGCGTGCCGCCTGCGCCATGCCCTTGATCATCAGCGCATTCCACGATACCAGGATCTTGTCATCGCGCCCGGGCCGGATGCGTTGCTCGCGTGCCCTGAACAGGGTATTACGCACCGAGGCCAGTCGCGCCTGGACCTGTTCCATCTCACAACCGGTTTTCTCCGCGATGGCTTCTATCGAGGTATAGACATGCGGGTTCCAGCGACCTTCGAAATTCGCCTTGCGGTCAAAACCGAAGCGCAGGGCGGCGATGGTGTAATCGTCGTCATCGAGCAAAGTATGCAGTTCATCCTGCGTCCAGACATAGAATTTGCCTTCCTCACCTTCGCTGTCGGCATCGAGGCTGGCGTAGTAGCCGCCTTCGGGTGACTGCATTTCGCGCTGGACCCACTCGGCGGTTTCGGCCACGATGCGCTGGTACAGGGGCTTGCCGGTTGCCGCCCAGGCTTCGCTGTACAGTGACTGCAGCGGGCCGTTGTCATAGAGCATTTTTTCAAAATGCGGGATCATCCATTGTTCATCGACCGAGTAGCGGCAGAAGCCACCGCCAATCTGGTCGTACATCCCCCCCAGCGCCATGTGATCGAGGGTTGAGGTCACCATGTCCAGCGCTTCCCGGTCTTCGCGTGCCGTGGCGGCCCAGTGGCGCAACAGGCGCTCCAGGCTGGTCGGGTGGGGAAACTTGGGGGCCTTGCCGAAACCGCCATACGTCTTGTCGAACTGGCTGGCCAGTTGTTGCCGGGCCATATCGAGCGGCATGCTGTTCAAGGCCTCCGACGAGGCTGTTTCAGTCCGGTTCATGTCGTGCATGAACGTCATCAATGAATGGTTTTGTTTTGCCAGTTCATCGTGTTTCTCATGGTAAAAGTCGACCACCCGCTGGCACAGGTCGGTAAAAGCCGGCAGCCCGTGGCGGGGTTCCGGGGGGAAGTAGGTGCCGCCGAAAAATGGCACCCGGGATTCCGGGTCGAGTACCATGGTCAGCGGCCAGCCGCCATTGCGTTGGGTGAGCAGCGAGTGCGCGGTCTGGTAAATCTTGTCCAGGTCCGGCCGCTCTTCGCGGTCGACCTTGATATTGACGAACAGGCGGTTCATGACCTCGGCAGTGGCGGGGTCCTCGAAGGACTCGTGGGCCATGACATGGCACCAGTGGCAGGCGGAATAGCCGATCGACAGCAGGATGGGTTTGTTCTCGCGGCGCGCCTTGTCCAGCGCTTCCGGCCCCCAGGGGTACCAGTCGACCGGGTTATGGGCATGCTGCAACAGGTAGGGACTGGTTTCGTTGACGAGATGGTTGGTATATTGCGTAGTGTTGGGCATGGGGCGCGATCCGGCATAATTCCTGACTGTAATGGTCAACTATACAGAGGCGGTCTTGCCGCGCACAAGCGGGTGCGCGGTAAACTTTTTGAATCTTATGGAGCTTTCCCTCGTTATCCCGGTATTCGACGAGCAGGACAACGTACAGCCCCTGCTGGACGAGGTGCGCCGCGCGCTGGACGGGCGTTTCGACTACGAGGTGATCTTTGTCGATGACGGCAGCCGCGATGCCACGCGGGAACGGTTGCTGGCGTTGCGTGCGGCCTGTCCACAGTTGCGTGTGCTGCATCATGCGAAAAATGCCGGGCAGAGTGCGGCCTTGCTGTCCGGCCTGCTGGCGGCGCGCGCGCCCTGGATCGTCACGCTGGACGGTGACGGACAGAATGACCCCGCCGATATCCCCGCACTGTACGCGGCGGCCCGCGAGGACGAGACACTGTGGCTGGTCGGCGGCTGGCGCCGGCAGCGCCGTGACAGTGGCCTGAAGCGCCTGTCGTCACGGGTGGCCAACGCGGTGCGCGCCACCTTGCTGGGCGACGCCACACCGGACACCGGTTGCGGACTCAAACTGTTACGCCGTGAGGCCGTTTTGCAATTACCGCGTTTCGATCACATGCACCGTTTTCTCCCGGCGCTGGTGCTGCGTGCCGGTGGCGGCGTGCGTTCGCTGCCGGTCAACCATCGCCCGCGCGAACGGGGCGTGAGCAAGTACGGCGTATTCAACCGCCTGTGGGTGGGGATTGTCGATCTGTTTGGCGTGATGTGGCTG
>JALWRY010000016.1 GCA_027080445.1 Thiohalobacter sp.
ACCGACACTGGCTGCTCCAGCGGCATGGCTACGCCACGCCAGCCGATGTGCGTACTACCCATACGCCCATGGCGGAAGCAGCGTGACTTTTGTGCAAAACAGTGTCCAGACATTCAGGGGCTTTACACTGTTGTCCAATCTGCTGAGCGGTGGCAAGGAGGGGCTGGGAGAGTTGGTGGAGAGCGTGCTGAACCAGGTGCTGGAGGCCAGGCAGAGGAGCAGCTCGGGGCGGGCCGATACGAGCGGAGTGAGGGCCGGGCGGGGTACCGGAACGGGTACCGTCCACGGCCGCTCTACAGCCGTGTGGGGCTGCTTGTGCTGCGCGTTCCGCAGTTTCGGGACGGTTCGTTTTCGACGGAGATTTTTCAGCGTCATCAACGCGCTGAACAGGCCTTGGTGCTGGCGCTGATGGAGATGGTGGTCAACGGGGTCTCGACCCGGAAGGTGGCGAAGATCACCGAGGCGCTGTGCGGGACGTCGTTCTCGAAGTCGACGGTGTCGCGACTGTGCGCGGCGCTGGACGCCCGAGTGCGGGCATGGAATGAGCGACCCTTGGAACGGTTTCCGTTTCTGCTGATCGATGCGCTGTACGTGAAGGTGCGCGAGGAGGAGCGGATCGTGACCAAGGCGGCGCTGCGGGTCTCGGGCGTCAACGCCGAGGGGTACCGGGAGGTGCTGGGGCTCAAGCTGGGTGACAGCGAGTCTGAGGGCTTCTGGCGGGACCTGTTCGACGGGCTGAAGGACCGAGGTCTGGAAGGCGTCGCCTTCGTGGTCTCGGACGAGCACAAAGGGCTGGTGGACGCCGTGAAGCGCTGTTTCCAGGGCGCGGTCTGGCAGCGGTGCCAGGTCCACTTCACCCGCAACGTGCTCTCGCACACGCCGTCGCGACACAAGGCAGCCATGACGGAAGGGCTCAAGCGCCTCTTCCGAGCGGAGACCGCTGCCGAGGCGCGGGAGAAGGCCCATGCCCTGATGGATGAGCTGGAGGGCAAGGCGCCGAGGGCGGTGGCCTGTCTGGAGGACGGGCTGGAGGAGGCCCTGGCAGTGCTGGCCCTGCCGGAGAAGTACCGTCGACGGCTGAAGTCGACCCACATGCAGGCGCGGCTGATCCAGGAGATCCGGCGGGGGGCGCGGGTGATCCGGATCTTTCCCAACGAGGCCTCCGCCCACCGCTCATCGGCGCCCTGCCGGCCGAGATCCACGAGGCGTGGCAGGGCCGGCGATATCTGGATATGAGTGACTTTCACGAGTGGTGGGAAGCGCAACAGCCTTCCGACCGAAAGGAGGAGAAGGTGGTCGGCATCGACCACTGAACCCGACGCGACATCAAACCTGCGAGAGGGAATTTACAGCAGATTTGGGACTTGAGCCCCTCCCGGTTTTCCGGTACGTGTAATAGCCATTCCGGCTGATACCCAAAACCTGACACTGCAGGCTGGTGGGATAGGCATTCTTATGTTGGGTGATGAACGCGTATGTTTGTTGATGTCCAGGCTCCTGGCGGCCTCTCCGCGGGTATAGCTTTGATCCAGCACCCGCTCCGCCACGCTTAGATGACGTGGTCCTGCGAGTATTTCTTTCGAGAGTTCTATTTATTGCTAGCACTTGATAGAATGATTAATTCTCGGAGAGGTACCGAAGCGGTCACAACGGCACCGACTCGAAATCGGTTGGGGGCATTACCGCCCCACGTGGGTTCGAATCCCACCCTCTCCGCCATATTTACGTAACTCTTTCAATGTGTTACAAATAACCGCCGGCCGGTGGTTATACATGTTCGTCTGGTACACCGAGGTGGTCCACCGGGATGACGAACATGACCCTGCAAACACGCCTTTTCAAACGCAATTCCACCTACTATTTCCGTGCGCGCATTCCGCGTGATCTCCGCCCGTACCTCGGCAAGACCGAGGAGAAGTTTTGCTGCGCACCCGGGATTGAGTCGAGGCCCGGCAGCTCGCCCGGCAGGCCTCTGTGGACTTCGATGCCCGTTGCCATCGTTTACGTAAAGAGATCGAGCGGCGGCAGGGCGCCAAGAAGGTGCTGGTCATCGACGATGCCCTGATCGCCGAGATCTGCGCCCTGTGGCGGCACCAGGCGCTCGCCACGGACGAATACGACCGCCGCGAAGGTACCTTCCGAACTGAGCGCGAGGAACGCAAGGCAGAGCGCCGCGAGACCCGCGACGCCCTGCGTGAGGTACTGGCCGACGCCCGCATCGAGGCAGTCGAACCGGCTCTGGCCGGATTTCTGCACCTGCTTGGGATCGAGCTGCGTGGTGACGAGTCCCGATACCGGGAGCTGCTGTACCGATTCTTGCAGACCGTGACCGAGGTGCACGCCCCGCAGCCCGCCCG
>JALWRY010000017.1 GCA_027080445.1 Thiohalobacter sp.
GTTGATGACTTCGGTGGCCTGCTGCCTGGCTTAGTGCAGCAATTCGGACGCCCGCTCCTGCGCCAGTTCCTGCTCGTGCTTGCCGCGATCGGCAGCGGCCAGGCCTTCAGCGATCTTTTCCTTGCGCTCGGTCAGCGCCGTCATGATCGGCGGCCACACAAACTTCATGCAGAACCACACGAACACCAGGAAGGTGATGCTTTGCCCGATTAATGTCGCGTTGAAATTCATGCTTGCACCCCGTGCGGTGTTAGCCGCCTACCACAGCGAACATGACGTACATGGCCAGACCCACGGCGATCATCGGCACGGCGTCGACCAGGCCCATGACGATGAAGAACTGGGTACGCAGCATCGGGATCAGCTCCGGCTGACGCGCCGCGCCTTCGAGAAAGCGGCCGCCCAGGATACCGATACCAACCGCGGCGCCGAGGGCGCCCAGGCCCATCATCAGTGCGCCGGCAATGTAGAGCAGTGCGTTTTCCATTATGTATCTCCTGAAAGTTTACGTTTAATCGTTAATATTAATGGGTAAAAAATGAATCAGTGACTTTCCTGGCACGCCATGTCCAGGTAAACAATCGTCAGGGTCATAAAGATAAACGCCTGAAGGGTAATGATCAGAATATGGAAGATCGCCCAGCCCAGCTGCAGCAGACCGCCGAATGCACCCAGCGCCCAGCTGCCACTGTACATCAGTGCGATGAGGATAAAGATCATCTCGCCGGCGTACATGTTGCCGAACAGTCGCAATGACAGTGAAACCGGTTTGGCAATCAGTGTCACGCCTTCCAGCAGCAGGTTGATGGGCATCAGGAATTTCGGGAACGGGTGGAAGGCCAGCTCGGCAAAGAAGCCACCGGGGCCCTTGAACTTGAAGCTGTAATACAGCACCAGCGCAAATACGGACAAGGACAGGCCAAAGGTAATATTGGGGTCGGTGGACGGCACCACCTTGAGGTGCCCCACGCCGAGTACGCCGGCCAGGGTAGGCAGCCAGTCGACGGCGATCAGGTCCATGAAGTTCATCAGGAACACCCAGATGAAAATGGTCAACGCCAGCGGACCGATCAGCTTGTTCTTGCCACTGAAGGAACCGCGCACCGACTCATCGATAAACTCGATCACCCACTCGACAAAGTTCTGCCAGCCACCCGGTACACCGGTGGTCGCTGTTTTTGCCGCTGCGCGGAACCCCCACAGGAACAGGACGCCCAGCCCGATGGAGAACAGCATACTGTCCACGTTAATCGACCAGAAACCGAAACTGGCGGCTTCCTGCATATTATGCGCAAAACCCCACTGCCCGGCGTGCTCGCTCCCGGCCGGAAACTGGCCATAGGTCAGGTTGGTCAGGTGGTGCTTGATATATTCTGCTGAAGTCTCTGGCGCTTCGGACATAGGTCTATTTCTGCTGCGTTAACTGTTGTGTTCCGATAATTATCATAACCACCAGACCGACGATGAATCCTGTCAGCACGGCCAGTGGTTCTAGCTTCATGCCACCCATTACCAGGGCGAACAATGCAGCGACTATCACAAAGCGCTGCACCATACATATATATAAGGCAACAAGACTCTGTTGCGGTGTTCGCTCCGGCGCCTGCGCGTCGCGACGTGCGCAACGGGCTGCCAGGAGTGCATTTCCCGCCGCGATACCGCCGCCACATAACACTGAAAAGGCGGACCAACGATCAAATATGGCGAAAAATGCGGCCGATGTGGCAAATACCAGCATCAGCTGGTAGAACAACAGCCTGCGGATCCCGTGTCCCAACGGTACTCGGCTCAACGTCGCCCCGACTCCACGGGGCTATCGCACCCTCGCCGCTTCAGACGAGCTTCAGACGACGTAAGGCGGGCGCGATTATAAGGATCGTCGATAGGTGGGGTCAACAATTTATATATCCGTTGTGGATATCCGTTTAATCCCTATTGGATATGTTCGAGTATACCGTCCAGTTCGTCGAGGCTGCCGTAGCTGATCACCAGCTTACCCTTGCCTTTTGCGCCGGCCTGCACTTCCACCGGAGCGCCGACCCGGTCGGACAGATCCTGCTCCAGTCGCACCAGGTCGGGGTCACGCCGTTCAGGCGGTTTGGCGGGCGTTTTATCACCGGCGACCAGCAGCTTTTTTACCAGTTTTTCGGTGGCGCGTACCGACAGGCCCCCGTCCACAACCCGGTGCGCCGCCTCCACCTGGGCGCGCGGCGGTAAGGCCAGCAGGGCGCGGGCATGCCCCATCTCCAGCTCGCCGCGCTCGACCATGGCGGTGGCCACCTCGCCCAGTTCCAGCAGGCGCAGCAGGTTCGACACGGCGGTGCGCGAGCGTCCGACGGCCTCGGCGGCCTGCTG
>JALWRY010000018.1 GCA_027080445.1 Thiohalobacter sp.
CGCATCACCCGGCTGATTGAAACGTTTGCGACACCTGGCGCCCTATTGGCCGCCTCAGAGGAACAACTGCGCCAGGCCGGCGTGCCATCCAGCTGCATCGACGACTTCCGCCAGCCGGACCGCCAGATACTGGAAAGTGACCTGCGCTGGGGCGAGTCGCCGGGCAACCATATTATCTGTCTGACGGATCCCCGCTACCCGTCACGGTTGCGGGAAATTCCCGACCCGCCACCGGTGCTGTTCGTGCACGGTGACCCGGACTATCTCGGCCAGCCCCAGCTGGCGATCGTCGGCAGCCGCAACCCCACCCCCGCCGGGGCCACGCTGGCGCGGGAGTTCGCGGTCTACCTGGCCGATTTCGGCCTGACCATCAGCAGCGGACTGGCAACAGGTATTGACGCCGCCGCCCATGAAGGCGCCCTGGCGGGACAGGGAGGAACGCTGGCGGTGACCGGCACCGGCCTGGACCGGGTCTACCCGGCCTGTCACCGTGAGCTGGCGCACCGGATTGCCGACAAGGGTGCGCTGGTGTCGGAATTCCCCCCCGGCACACCGCCACAGGCGTGCAATTTCCCCCGCCGCAACCGCATCATCAGCGGCCTGAGCCTGGGTACACTGGTCGTGGAAGCCGCCCTGCGCTCCGGCTCGCTGATTACTGCGCGGCTCGCCCGCGACCAGGGCCGGGAGATATTCGCCATTCCCGGCTCCATCCACAATCCGCTGGCACGGGGTTGTCACGCGCTGATCCGCGAAGGCGCCAAGCTGGTGGAAACCGGGGCGCACGTCCTTGAGGAACTGGCTCCGCTGGTAACACTGACGCACGCCAGCCAGCCGACCGGGGTAAAACCCGCCCCTGACAGCGCTGGCGACACCCAGGGTAAAGACCCTGAACTCGCACCGGATTACCGGCAACTCCTCGACTGCATGGGCTATGAAGCCGTCACCGTTGATGAACTGGTGCAACGCAACGGATTGACGCCGGAAGAGGTTTCCTCCATGCTGCTTATGCTGGAACTGGACGGCCATCTCGATTCCGGCCCCGGCGGGCGCTATACCCGCGTACGATAGAGGCTTGAAATGAAAGAAAATATGTTTGATGTGCTGATGTATTTATTTGAGCACTATTACATGGATGAAGAGACTGAACTGAGCCCGGACCGCGAATCCCTGCACACCGAGCTGGTGGAAGCCGGTTTCCCGTCACTGGAAATCAACCAGGCCTTCGAGTGGCTGGAAGGTCTTGCGGTACAGGAACACGAAATCCAGTCGCCGCAAACCGAAAACGCCATACGGCTGTTTTCCGACCGTGAGTGCGAACGCCTGGACACGGAAAGCCGTGGCTTCCTGCTGTTCCTGGAACAGATGGGCATTTTGCTGCCCGATTCGCGCGAGCGCGTGATCGAACGCGCCATGGCGCTTGACACGGATGACTTCGATATCGCCCAGCTGAAATGGGTGATTTTGATGGTGCTGTTCAACCAGCCCGGCGCCGAAGCCGCCTATGCCTGGATGGAAGACCTGGTGTTTGACAGTATGCCGGGCGGCTACCTGCACTAACTGAAACGACAACCGAATTCAGCATCAAGCCGCACCCTGTGCGGCTTTTTAGCTATACAGCCTATGAGCAAAAACCTCGTCATTGTGGAATCGCCGGCGAAGGCGAAGACCATCAAAAAATACCTCGGCAAGGGTTTCGACGTCCTTGCCTCGTACGGTCACGTGCGTGACCTGGTCCCCAAGGAGGGCGCGGTGAAACCCGATGAGGATTTCGCCATGAAGTACCAGGTCATCGAACGTAACAGCAAACACGTGGACGCCATCGTCAAGGCGCTGAAAAAAGCCGACACCCTGTACCTCGCCACTGACCCGGATCGCGAAGGCGAAGCGATTTCCTGGCATTTGCTGGAATTGCTCAGGGAACGCGGCGTCCTCAAGGACAAGGAAGCCCACCGCGTAGTGTTCCACGAGATCACCAAACGCGCCATCAACGATGCGGTCGAACACCCGCGCGATCTTTCCGTGGATATGGTCAACGCCCAGCAGGCGCGCCGCGCGCTGGATTACCTGGTGGGCTTCAACCTGTCGCCGCTGCTGTGGAAGAAAATCCGCCGTGGCCTGTCCGCCGGACGCGTGCAAAGCCCCGCACTGCGCATGATCGTCGAGCGCGAGGAAGAGATCGAAAAATTCAAGCCGCGCGAGTACTGGACCATCGAGGCTGACCTGGAAAAGGACAAACTGGCCTTCACCGCTAAACTCACACACTTGCACGGCAAGAAACTCGGCCAGTTCTCCATCAACAAGGAGAAACCCGCGCGCGAGGCGGAGAAAGAACTGCTGGACGCCGCGCAG
>JALWRY010000019.1 GCA_027080445.1 Thiohalobacter sp.
GGCAAAACTCACCCCCGGCAGCTACATCGGCAATGCTGTAGAGCAAGCCAAATCCATCTAGTTTTATCAGGGAACCTCTGATTAATTCGTCATTGCGAGGAGCGAAGCGACGTGGCAATCTCTATCAGGTTACCACCAGCACCAGCACCAAAGAGATTGCCGCGCTTCGCTCGCAATGACGTGTATTAAAGGGACAGTTCACTTAATAAAACCGCCCCCCTAAGAAGGGTTATTTAACCATGGCCAGAGGGGTCACCCAGCGTTCCTGCGCCCATTCACGGGAACAGATCCATTCGGCCAGTTCACGAGGGGTCTGTGGCTGCCGGATAAAGTACCCCTGGGCCGTGTCACAGCCAAGCATTTCCAGCAGGTCCCACACATCGGTGCTCTCCACGCCTTCCGCAACGACTTTCAGGCCCAGGTTATGCGCCAGGTCAATGGTTGCACGCACGATGACGGCATCATTCTCATCACGATCCATCTGCGTAACAAAGGATTTGTCGATCTTGATTTCATCAACCGGCAACTGTTTCAGGTAAGACAGGGATGAATAGCCGGTTCCAAAGTCATCGATCGATAACTGGAAGCCCATGTTCGACAGGCGCCGCATGACCCGGCGCGCCGTCAGCGGATCTGACATGATGGCGCTCTCGGTAATCTCCAGGATCACACGCGAGGGATTCGAGCGATGTCGCTCAACCAGCTTCTGGACCTGGCCCGGCAGTTGGCGGTCCTGAAGGCTGCGTACGGAAAGATTGATACTGATATTGAGGTCGATACCGATGCCTGCCCAACTGGCCACCTGCCCCAGCGCCTGGTCGATCACCCATAGCGTCAGTGGACGGATCACGCCGGTCTGTTCGGCGGAAGGAATGAATTCCTCCGGCGGAACCAGTCCGTATTGCGGGTGATTCCAGCGCACCAGTGCCTCGGCACAAAAGATCTTCCCACTGGCAATATCGACCATTGGTTGATATTCCAGTGTCAGTTGATCCTGCTCAATAGCTTCCTTGAGGTCAGCTGACAGACCGAGCCGGCTGATTGACTTGTCATCGCGCTCGGCCGAATAAAACACAAATCCCTTGTGCTTGCGTTTGGCTTCGTACATGGCCACATCGGCAAAACGCATCAACAGGTTCGTATCCTGTCCATGCTGCGGGCACTGCGCCACACCGATGCTGATACCGGCGCGCAAACGGAGATTCTCGATTTTTATCGGTTTCTCAAGTTCCGCCGCGATCTTCCGGCAGATGACCCTGGCGTGCTGTCGATCGGCCCCCGGCAGCAGGACAGCAAACTCATCTCCGCCGAGGCGCGCGACAGTATCCGTTCGCCGCAACACAGAAACCAGTCGCCGCCCGACTTCCTGCAGCAGACGGTCGCCGATATGATGCCCCAGTGTGTCATTCACTTCCTTGAAACGATCAAGGTCCATAATAAACAGCGCCAACGATTCACCGGCGAGATGTGCCGCCTCTAATTCGGTATCAAAACGCTGCATGAAAAGCGCCCGGTTGGGCAGATTGGTCAGGCTGTCGTGCCGGGCCTGGTATTCCAGCACGTAGTTTTCCGCGACGACTTCTTCACTCAGACGCTCAAGGCGCTTGTGCAGCCCTTCAAGCACGTTACAGTCACTGAGTTCAGGCAAGGGAATGCCCAGGCGTTTTGCATAGCGGTCCACTGTATGATGGATCTTTTCAATGCGACGCTCGTACCCGATCCAGTTCATCGCCAGCAAGCCGGCAAAGGACAGCATCAGCCAGGTTCGCTGTTCCCGCATCGAACCCTGGAAGATAAAATCAAAGATCAACCAGATGGCTGCCCCGAACAGTAGCATCAGCAACCATGAACGCCCGGGCATACAACCCGGCAGTTTCCTCAGGACACCCAGGCCCCGCAACGCAGATGCCGCCGTTACAATGCGCTTCATTTCATTTCCTCATCCCTGGATGCTTTACTTATTGCCGGGTGCAACACACAGACACTGCCCGACAGGCATCATGCCAACCTCTATGCCAGGGGTACAAAAAGCAGAAAATACCGAACCGATTGGCCCGATAATCAAATTTTCCTTATAATACTGTGACTTGCAATCAATCCATGATAGCACCATGCAAGTACTTACCCACATAACGGCCCACAATGAAAAAGACTTAACCGATTTGCACCAGACTGATGCATTCCCACCGGCCAGCGACTGTTGATGACTGTACTCCGGACAGCCATCGCAGTAGTCTTGCGAGTATGGAGAATGAAGAAAACTTCAAACGTTTCGTCAAGCTCCGGCTGGGAGTGTCCGACCTTGAAATTGAACTTTCCACCCGGACCGAAGCCGGACACGCCACT
>JALWRY010000020.1 GCA_027080445.1 Thiohalobacter sp.
GTATCTGTACGCCACCGTGGCTGCGCAACACCCGCGCCACATCGGCGAGCAGGGCGAGAAAAGCGGTTTGTCCGCCGCCGCCCGCCTGGCGTTCCAGCTGTTTGAGTTTCTGTTCCATCTGCGCGCGCGGGTTGACGATACGGCGCGCCTTCGGGAAGGTTTCCCGGTAAATGTTCTCGATCCCGGCGACCAGCTGCGCGTGCTGTTTCGACAGGCGATAGTAGTTCATGCCGGTGGAGATACCCGTCAGCACCAGGCCGGCCAGCAGCAAGGCGGCTGTCGCCTTCCAGGGCCGCAGCAAGCGACCCCATTCCTCACTGCGACTGTAGTCGCCCTGCAACAGGTCGATGACCGGTCCTTCCACAAAGCCGCGGCCGAGGATTTCCAGAGGTTGCAGGGTCTGGTCGACCACTTCGATATCAATGCCTTCAAGGTCGATAATACTGGCCCCGAACAGGCGCGCCCGCGCGGGCGCCTGTTCGCGTGAGGCAAACAGGGAAACCAGTTCAGGCAGTGTTTCAAGATCAGCGGCAAAGCCGGCATAGGGGCCGCTGCGCACCAGCACATCCTCGCCCTCGATCACCAGGCTCCAGCCATCGTCGGTCAGTGGCAGGGCAAGTATTTCCGGCACCCACTGGTTCGCCACCAGACCTTGCTCGGCGAGCAAGGCCGCCCAGGCGTCCATGCGTGAACGGTCCACCACGGCGACCGGGTAGTTTTCCGCCTGCGCCGGACCCAGGGCAAAATGCAGCGTCTCGACATCACTGGCCAACTGTTCTTCCAGGACATAGGGGACAGCGCGCAGCACGCGCTGACGATTATGCCCCGGGACGTGCGCCTCGCTGAGCAGCACGTCACTCCCCGGCACAATGACCACGATGCGCGATGCCCCGGCCGCCACGCCGGTTTCCGGCGCCCCCTTACGGACCGGCGTACGCGCAGCACCCTGCTCGTCGATCAACATCCAGTCACGAAAGCCTGCACCTGCTGCCGCCAGTCGTATCAGTAAGGTATCCGCCATGCGTCCTTTATCCTGTTATCCTGCCAGTATCGTACCATGCATAGGTAAGCCTGATTAATCCGTCATTGCGAGCGCAGCGCGGCAATCTCTTCGGGTCGGGCGCTATCCGGACGGAGATTGCCACGGCGCTACGCGCCTCGCAATGACGGGTAACTCAGCCTCCTTAGTTCGTCTGCACCACCGGCGCCTGTACCGGGTCGAAAAAATCGCGCTGCCGGCGTATGACCCGTGTGCGCTGTGAAACTCTCTGGATCAGGCTGGCCAGTTTGACCCGGCCTTGCCCCACATTGGCCTCACCCAGCAGCAGGAACCAGTGGCTCTGCACAGACAGCGCCTGCTGATCCACCTGCCGGCCCGCCATCACCGGCAACTGCAACAGGTCCGCGAGCTTTTCAAAACCGCTATCGCCGCGCGCTTCGATAATGGATTCCCCGTCCTTCAGCGACAGACCGTTCGCCAGGGTAGTTAATACCTCGGCACTTGCCGTATTAACGTTAATAACGGTGGGTTCCGGCAGTGCCGTGACAAACGGGGTACCGGAGTCGCCCCCCAGCAACTTGCCCATGACCTTTTCATCGTAACCCTTGACCAGGCGCAACTCGCTGATGTCGGCCATCAGCCGGTTGGCGGCGCGGTAAGGTGGCTGACGCAACAGGTAGAACTGGTCCTCGGCGCCGTTCAGGTTGACCGGATCGATATCGGTATCCAGCCAGTCGACCAGCGTATCGGCCAGCGCCACGTCCAGGCCCAGGGTGAGTAACAGGCGCTTGTAGCGATTCACTGCCGGGACATCCACTTTCCCGTTCACCACCAGGCTGTTCACGTTGAAACGCCCCTGCAAGTCAATGACACGGCCGATCACCGAACCGCCTTCCACCAGCGAGGCCGGCACCTGGGTTGCCCAGTCCTCGCTGAGGTTATCCACTTTATTGTCTTTGGCATCGCGCGCCAGCACCACCCGCGCCCAGCTCTCCGCACCCAGCACATAGGCCCAGGCCTGCTCGCTGTGTAACAGATTCCCGATGCGCCGCATGTCGAGCTGCTGGCGTGTGGTCATGGCCACGGCCGCCGCCGTGGCCAGCGCCACCACCAGCAGGGCGGTGAGCAGGGCGACACCGGATTGCCTGTGGCAGGACATCATGAATTCCCTGCTCCGGGTGGAAGACCCGGCGCGCCGCCGCCCGGCGCCCCCGCTGGCGGCGTGGTCGGTACATAGGTTTCCGGCAGGCGGTACACCCATCGCAACACGCCGATATCGTCCAGTGACAGCTCAACCTCCACCGCCAGGGGCCATTTTTTCGCCACGGTGGCGCCGGGGGCA
>JALWRY010000021.1 GCA_027080445.1 Thiohalobacter sp.
ACTTTAGGCGCGTAGCTCAGTTGGTTAGAGCACCACCTTGACATGGTGGGGGTCGTTGGTTCGAATCCAATCGCGCCTACCAAATACCCAAAGGGGACAGATTTATTTAATAAATCTGTCCCCTTTCTAAGTGGCCTCTCGTATGGGTCACCACTGGAGATTCAGCAATGCCCACGATCACCCTTCCTGATGGTTCCCGACGCCAGTTCGACCACCCTGTTACCGTATATGACGTGGCGGCCGATATCGGCCCCGGTCTGGCCAAGGCGGCGCTGGCCGGCAAGGTCAACGGCACGCTGGTGGATACCAGTTACTGCATCGACAACGATGCCGAGCTGGCCATTGTCACCAATAAGGATGACGATGCGCTGGAACTGGTGCGCCACGACGCCGCGCATATCATGGCGCAGGCGGTGCAGGAGCTGTACCCCGGCACCCAGGTCACCATCGGCCCGGCCATCGAGAACGGGTTTTACTATGACTTTGCCCGTGAAGAACCCTTCACACCGGAAGACCTGAAGAAAATCGAAAAGCGCATGACTGAGATCGTCAAGCGCAATCTGCCGATCGAGCGCGAGGTGTGGACGCGCGAAGACGCCATCAGGACCTTCCGCGACCTGGGCGAGACCTACAAGGTCGAAATTATCGAGGACATTATTCCGGAAGGTGAAGAGCTGTCTGTCTACCGGCAGGGTGAATGGTTCGACGTGTGCCGCGGCCCGCACCTGCCCAGCACCGCCAAACTGCCCAAAGCCTTCAAGTTGATGAGCGTGGCCGGCGCCTACTGGCGCGGTGATTCCAACAACCCGATGCTGCAACGTATCTATGGTACTGCGTGGCGCAACAAGGATGAACTCAAGGCCTACCTGCACAGGCTGGAAGAAGCCGAAAAACGCGACCACCGCAAACTCGGCAAGACCATGAACCTGTTCCACACCCAGGAAGAAGCGCCTGGCATGGTGTTCTGGCACGACAGGGGTTGGCGCGTGTACCTGCAGGTGCAGGATTACATTCGCGGCAAGCTGCGCGATCATGGTTACCAGGAAGTGCATACGCCGACGGTGATCGATCGTTCCCTGTGGGAGAAGTCCGGTCACTGGGAAAAGTTCCAGGACGATATGTTCATCACCGAGTCGGAGAAACGCACGTTTGCGATCAAGCCGATGAACTGCCCGGCGCATATCCAGATCTATAACCAGGGTCTGAAGAGCTACCGTGACCTGCCGCTGCGGCTGGCCGAGTTCGGTTCCTGTCATCGTAACGAGCCGTCCGGCACCTTGCATGGTCTGATGCGTGTGCGCGGTTTCGTGCAGGACGATGCGCATATCTTCTGTACCGAGGCGCAGGTGCTTGGTGAGGTATCGGATTTCATCGACCTGTTGTTTGAGGTCTACCGTGATTTCGGTTTCGAAGATGTCATTATCAAGTTCTCCACGCGTCCGGAAAAACGGGTTGGCGCTGACGAGATCTGGGACAAGGCGGAGAAATCCCTGCAGGATGCGCTCGACCACAAGAAACTGGACTGGGAGTTGCAGCCGGGCGAGGGCGCTTTCTACGGACCCAAGATCGAGTTCTCACTGAAGGATTGCCTGGACCGGGTCTGGCAACTCGGCACCATCCAGCTGGATTTCTCCATGCCGGACCGCCTCGGTGCGACCTATGTGGCCGAAGACGGCAGCAAGCATGTGCCGGTGATGTTGCACCGCGCCATCCTCGGTTCGCTGGAGCGATTTATCGGGATTTTGATCGAACATTACGCCGGTGCCTTGCCGCTGTGGCTGGCCCCGGTGCAGGCCGTGGTGATGAATATCACCGACAATCAGGCCGAATATGTGAAAAAAGTGGCAGAAACCTTGAAAAATCAGGGAATCAGGGTCATTTCGGACTTGAGAAACGAGAAAATCGGCTTTAAAATCCGCGAGCACACAATTCAGCGCACCCCGTACTTGCTGGTCGTCGGCGACCGGGAAGCTGAATCAGACACTGTGGCCGTGCGCACGCGAAGCGGCAAGGATCTGGGAAGTCTGTCCTTGCAAGCCCTGTCAGACGGGCTGACCGCTGAAATCGCGAGCCGCGGCCGAACTATTTTGGAGACGTAAACTATCGCTGCAGCAAACAAACTGAAACACCGGCTTAACCAGAGTATTGATGCACCACAAGTGCGACTGGTTGGCGCCGAAGGCGAACAGATCGGCATCGTGTCACTTGCCGAGGCACTGGAAAAAGCAGGGGAGGCCAGTCTCGATCTGGTGGAGATTTCCCCGCAGGCCGAACCGCCGGTGTGCAAGATCATGGATTACGGCAAGTACCGTTTCGATGAACAAAAGAAACGCCAGGCTGC
>JALWRY010000022.1 GCA_027080445.1 Thiohalobacter sp.
GGATTTTCCCAAGGGCTTTACGAATCTTCGGCTCAAGCGCAGGCACCTGTGGCGAGGAAGCCGAATCCGTGGAAACGACATGCTCGCGTTGCTGTTCCGGTGAAATTTTCTCTGCCTGCAGAGGCGCCGAAGCTTCCGGGGTAACAGCAGGCGTATCGACAGCGGCATGATCAGGCGCAACCGGGGTGCCATCCGGTTTCGTCGTAGATAACAGGGCGATAACCAGTACACCAACCAGTGCGATACCCAGTAAAACAAGGACTGCTCTCTTCTTCACTTTGCTTTTATTACCCGACCGCCAGCATCGGGCACCTGCGCTTATTTACCCGTAAATGGGACTATATCACCAAAATAAAACAAGGGTATTAGCATATAACGATAAGACTATAGTTTATTAAGTGAGCGCTCAGTCATTAGCCAGCGAAGCATGCAATCTCTAACAGACTGATTTAACCAAATAAATCTGTCCCCTTTAAATCAAGTGCGAAGAGCAATGCATCCTCCCGCCCGTCCGCAGCCGGATAGTAGTTCCGCCGACACCCGATCTCATTAAACCCCATCGCGTCATACAGCCGTATCGCTGCCGTGTTTGAAGGTCTGACTTCCAGCATCAGGGTTTCGGCGCCGTGACGCCGCGCCAGCCGGATAAAATGTTTCAACAATTTGCGGCCAATGCCCTGACGCTGCGATTCCGGACGTACGGTCAGGTTGAGGATATGTGATTCACCCGCGGCAACACTCATCACACCGTAGCCAGTCAGCGTATCGCCTTCCTCACAACACCAGCAGCAATAACCTACCCGCAGGCAGTCACGGAAGATGCCCTCGCTCCAGGGAAATTCGTAGGCGCGTGGTTCGATTTCCATCACCCTGTCGAGGTCGGCCACGCTCATGGGGCGTAGTCGTTCGCCCTGGTCGGATAAGATGGCGCTCATGCGGGCGGCTCGTCCACGGTGCGCATGGCAAGTTGCAGGTCCTGCCAGGCTTTGCGTTTTTCTGCCGGGGAGCGCAGCAAGTAGGCCGGGTGATAGGTCGCGACCAGCGGTATGCCTGTATCACGAAACCGGTGGACCTGGCCGCGCAACTTGCCAATGGGCGTATCACACTGCAACAGGTTCTGCGCGGCGATACGACCGACGGCCAGAATAAGCTTCGGCTGAATCAATGCAATCTGGCGCATCAGGTAAGCTTCGCAGCTGATCACTTCCTCGGGCCGCGGATCGCGGTTATTCGGCGGACGGCATTTCAGGATATTCGCAATATATACCTGCTCGCGTTTGAGTCCGCACGCCAGCAGCATGGCATTCAGCAACTGACCGGCGCGGCCGACGAAAGGCTCGCCCTGCTTGTCCTCGTCGGCCCCCGGTGCTTCACCGATCACCAGCCAGTCCGCCGAAGGGTTACCCACGCCAAACACGGTCTGTGTACGACTGGTGTGTAACGCACAGGCTGTGCAGGCACTGACACGCGAGCGCAGGGCCTCCCAGTCCAGCGTAGCAATATCCGAACCCGGCTGTGCTGGCGCCTCAGTAACAGGCGCCGTCACAGCGGCATCCTGGTTCCCGGACTGCGGCTGATCTGCCAGAACCCGGGCGCCGTCAGACATATCCGGTGATGCCACCCTGTCCCTGCGCTGCCAGCGCAATATGCCCATGGCGTCGAGGTACTGCTGTTGCCGAACCTCTCGACCTGTATCCCCGCGACGGTTCATTTCAGCTACACATCGGCACGTTGCGGATGCTCACGTCCCTCAGGTTCAATGATCTTGTTCAGGGCGTTGACATAGGCACGCGCCGAAGCGATGACGATATCGGTATCCGCCCCCTGGCCATTGACGATACGCCCGGCTTTTTCCAGGCGAACGGTCACTTCGCCCTGGGCATCGGTACCATTGGTAATGTTGTTGACCGAATACAACTGTAATTCCGTGCCACTACCGACTATCGACTCAATCGCCTTGAAGGCCGCATCCACCGGCCCGCTGCCGGCGGCGCTGGACTGCTGTTCCTCACCGTTGATATTCAGCGTGATATTCGCATTCGGTGTTTCACCGGTTTCAGAACACACACGCAGGGCGACCAGTTTGAACTGCTCGTTCTCTGCCGCCTGGCTGGCCTCCGTCACCAGTGCCTGCAGGTCCTCGTCGTAAATCTCGTGTTTCTTGTCCGCAAGCTCCTTGAATCGGCTGAAGGCTTCGTTCAGGGCTTCCTCGGACTCAAAATTGATGCCCAGGTCTTCCAGCCGGGTACGGAACGCATTACGCCCTGAATGTTTGCCGAGCACGATACGGTTTGCCGACCAGCCCACATCCTGGGCGCGCATGATTTCGTAGGTCTCGCGG
>JALWRY010000023.1 GCA_027080445.1 Thiohalobacter sp.
GCACTACACCATGGGCGGTATTCCCACCAACCGTTTTGGCCAGGTGGTCGTACCGGAACAGCAGGGCGCCGAGGAACCCGTGCCGGGGCTTTACGCGGTGGGTGAATGCGCCTGCGCGTCGGTGCACGGCGGTAACCGCCTGGGCGGTAATTCCCTGCTGGACATCCTGGTGTTCGGGCGCGCCGCCGCCAACCATATTATCGACCAGCTGGCGGAACAGCGATACCACCGCCAGATCCCGGACGGCGCCGCCGACAGCGCCATGGAGCGCCTGTCGCGCTGGAACCGTCAGGGCAAGGGCGAGTCGGTGCCTGCCCTGCGCAAGGAACTGGCGCGCGTGATGGAAGACCATTGCAGCGTGTTCCGTAACGAGGAAGTCCTTAAAGAGGGCCGGGACAAGGTGCTGGAGATTCGCGAGCGCATCCGCGATGCCTATATTGATGATTACAGCCAGGTGTTCAATACCGCGCGTATCGAGGCCATGGAGCTGGAGAACCTGGTTCAGATCGGTGTGGCGACGATCACCTCGGCGCTGGCGCGAACCGAGAGCCGTGGCGCGCATTCACGTATTGATTATCCCGAGCGCGACGACGCGCGCTGGATGCGTCACAGCCTGTTCTCCCTGGAGGGCGATAAAATGGATTACAAACCCGTGCGCATCAAGCCGATTACCGTCGACAGCTTCCCGCCGATGAAACGGACCTACTGAGATGAAGTTCTCCATATACCGCTACGACCCGGACCAGGATGCCAGCCCCTACATGCAGGATTACGAGCTGGAGGATGACTGCATAACGCAGGGCATGATGTTGCTGGAGGCCTTGCTGTTGATCAAGGAACAGGACCAGAGCCTGAGTTTTCGCCGCTCCTGCCGTGAGGGCGTGTGCGGTTCCGATGCGATGAATATCAACGGCCGCAACGGGCTGGCCTGTATCACCATGCTGTCGAGTCTGAAGCAGCCGGTGCAAATTCGCCCCCTGCCGGGTATGCCGGTCATCCGCGACCTGGTGGTGGACCTGTCGCAGTTCTATAAACAGTACCGTACCGTCAAACCCTGGCTGACCAATGACGAGCCCTGTCCCGAAGTCGAGCGTCTGCAGACGCCGGAACAACGCGAACAGCTGGATGGTTTGTATGAATGTATCCTGTGCGCCTGCTGCTCCACCTCCTGCCCTTCTTTCTGGTGGAACCCGGACAAGTTCCTCGGTCCGGCGGCGCTGTTACAGTCATGGCGGTTCCTGGCGGATTCCCGCGACCAGGCCACCGAGGAACGCCTGAACGATCTGGAAGGGCCGTTCCGGCTGTTCCGTTGCCACACCATCATGAACTGTGTTGAAGCCTGTCCCAAGGGGCTGAACCCGACACGCGCCATCGGACACATCAAGGCGCTGATGGTCAAGCGTTCGCTGTGAGCGAGCTGTCACGTCTGCGCTGGAAGTGCCGGCGTGGTTTACTGGAACTGGACCTGTTATTCCGGGATTTCCTCGACCACGGTTACGGGGATCTGGACAGCGACGCCGCGCAACGCTTCGATGCCTTGCTCGACTACCCCGATGCGGTGTTGCTGGAATGGCTGATGGGACGTATTCAACCAACCGACAAGGATGTCGCAAAGCTTGTACAACAGATTCGATCATCCACTTCACCTTGAGCTGGGCGACTCGCCGTTGCTGCGGAAGGGGTTGCTGTTCCTGCATCTCGCCGGGATCTGCGCCTGGGTGATAACGCCGCTGCCGTGGGTCTGGCGCCTGTCGGCCGCTACTGTCCTGGTGTTTCAGTTCCGGCGCCTGCATCGGCTTCATGTACGACCAGCAGCGGTTCACGCGGCGCGTGGCTTGCGCTGGGCGCCGGAGACCGGCTGGCAGATAAAGACAACAGCCGGCTGGCGTCAGGCCGATCTCTGCCATCCCTGCTATGTCACCGCCCGGCTGGTTGCCGCGCGCTTCCGAATCGGCCGCTTTCGTCGTGTAACAGCCATCGTGGTTAGTGACCGAACCGGGGCTGATAACTTTCGCCGACTCCGGGTGCGCCTCTTGCAGTGTGCGCACGGGCGTTAGGGAGTCTCTGATTAATTCGTCATTGCACCCCAGGAGTACTTCCTCAGGATGTCTTCGCCATCCTTCAGGGCGCACCCCAAGAGTACTTCCTCAGGATGTCTTCGCCATCCTTCAGGGCGCAAGCACCTCACCCCGCTGCGCGGTGACGAATCGGGGAAGAACAACCCGTCATCCTATGCTTGAAACAGCTCGCTGAGGATAGGATATTCGCAGGGAGCCAGGAGAAAGGGTTGAGGCCGTCATCGTCATGAGTCGTTGGAGGCTGTTCGCAATGTGGG
>JALWRY010000024.1 GCA_027080445.1 Thiohalobacter sp.
CCGTAGGTGTGATCTCATCATTCATGCAGAATGTTGGCGCGGCCGCACTGTTCCTGCCGGTGGTCAGCCGCATTTCCGCACGTTCCGGTTTGCCCTTGTCACGCCTGCTGATGCCTATGGGGTTCTGCGCCATTCTCGGAGGCACCGTCACGATGGTCGGTTCATCTCCGCTGATCTTGCTCAACGACCTGATCCAGACATCCAATGAAGCACTGCCACCCGGTCAACAGATGGAGACCTGGTCATTGTTTTCCGTGACACCGGTCGGCCTGGCGCTGGTCGCCACCGGTATTCTCTATTTCGTGATTGCCGGACGTTTTGTACTACCGGTCGGGCAGGGCGGTGATGGTACCCGGGGCGGCAGCACCATGGATTATTTCCGGGATGTCTACGGAATCAATTATGAACTGTTTGAAATCGTTGTACCTGACGACAGCCCACTGGTCGGAAAACAACTCGATGATGTCGAATCGTCCTACCGTATCCGCATCATCGCCAGCAAGCGCGCCGGCCAGGAAACCCTGGTGGGACCCAATGGCCTGGCGCGCGATTCCCGCATCGAGGCCGGCATGGTGCTCGGCACGGTAGCGGCTGAAAAAAATATTCGTCACTTCGTCGACAAGTATGGCCTCAAGTTACGTTCGGAACTGCGCACCTTCACCGAATCACTCTCTTCGGCCAAGTCGGGTATCGCCGATGTGGTGATACCACCGGGATCACAGTTGATAGGCAAGAGTGCCCGTGACGTGTGGATGCGCAAGACCTACGGGCTGGCGCTGGTGGCGCTGCATCGCAACGGTGAAACACTGCGCGAAGGGGACCATATCCGCGATCTCCCGTTTGAAGCCGGCGATACGCTGGTCGTGCATACCGCCTGGGACGCCCTGGCGCGGCTGGAAAAAGACCGCAACTTCGTAATTGTCACCACCGAATACCCGCACGAAGATGTACGCCCGCACAAGGTAGGCTGGGCCGGCCTGTTCTTCGCCATTGCCCTGACACTGGTCCTGTTTACCGACCTGCGTCTGTCGGTGGCCCTGTTGACCGGCGCCATCGGCATGATCCTGTCCGGTGTATTAAAGATAGAAGAGGCCTATGAAGCCGTATCCTGGAAAACGGTTTTCCTGCTCGCCAGCCTGATTCCGCTTGGCCTGGCGGTAGAAACCTCCGGTACCGCCAAGTGGATTGCCGAGCAGACGCTGTCCGTGGTGGGTGACATGCCGGTGTGGGTCATTCAAAGCGCGGTAGCCTTGCTCGCCACTTTCTTTACGCTGGTAATGTCCAATGTGGGCGCTACCGTGTTGCTGGTGCCACTGGCGGTTAACATCGCGATCGGTGTCGGCGCCGACCCGGCCCTGTTTGCCCTGACCGTGGCGATTGCCACATCAAACTCTTTCCTGATACCGACCCACCAGGTCAATGCGCTGATCATGGGACCTGGCGGATACCGTGTGCCGGACTTCATTCGTGCGGGTGGCGTCATGACGATATTGTTCCTCGTGGTATCCATGGCCATGATGAACCTGATTTTCTAAGGCACAAGAATAAGTGCGCATAATACATATTATGTTAAATTATGATATAAATGCCAAATGGCCGATTTTTACAATTTGACGATTTAATCTTCATTTTGTATATTCGGGACATGATACGTCGAGATATCGAACCCGCACTCGTCCAGCTGAGTCGCCAGTACCCCGTAGTGACGATCACCGGACCACGCCAGAGCGGGAAAACCACACTTTGCCGGACAACCTTCGAAGATAAGCCCTATGTGAACTTTGAGGCGCTGGATACCCGGACGTTTGCGCAAGAAGATCCGAGGGGTTTCCTCGCAACGGTGCCCGAGGGCGCCGTACTCGATGAAATTCAGCGTGTGCCAAATCTACCTTCCTACCTGCAGGAGATTGTGGATGACGATCCGCAACCCGGGAAGTTTATCCTGACAGGTAGTCAACAATTCGAACTCATGAATCAGGTGAGTCAATCGCTGGCAGGTCGTACCGCCCTGTTACGACTGTTGCCGCTCTCCATCAACGAGCTGAAAAATGCAGACCGTCTGCCGCCTTTACATTCAGTGATGCATAGTGGTTTTTACCCGCGTATATACCAGCAAAATCTCGATCCCACCCAAATGCTCGGCGGTTATTTTTCGACCTACATCGAGCGTGACCTTCGACAACTGAGCGCTATCCACGATTTACAGAAGTTTGAGCGCTTCGTGCGTCTCTGTGCAGGACGTACAGGTCAATTATTGAACATGAATAACCTGGCCAACGACACAGGCATTTCACATACGACAGCCCGCCAGTGGATCGACCTCCTTCAAGCCAGCTATATCGTCTTCCTGCTGCCTCCCTGGTTTACCAATACACGCAAACGTCTGGTTAAATCATCGAAACTGTACTTCTATGATGTGGGCCTGGCTGCCTGGTTACTGGGCATACACAAGCCGGAGCATATCCGGCGTGACCCATTGTATGGCGCGTTGTTCGAGAACATGATCATCATCGAACGCCTCAAATCCCGATACAATGCAGGACAGCCAGTTGAATGCTATTTCTATCGAGACAATTCCGGTAACGAAGTCGACCTGATTGAACCTGAGGGGCATCAGGTACATGCGATTGAGATCAAAGGTGGAGCGACCATAAACAACGACTACTTCAGGGGGCTGAAAAATTTCAGGGAAGCCTTCCCTGAAATTTTTCTTGATGGAACCGTAATCTATGCCGGCGACAAATCACAACTACGCAGCGAATGGACAGTTCGCCCCTGGCTGGATGCATCATTTTAGAAACATCAGGCAAGACTTCCAAGCATGGATTCTTTATACGGTAACAACTGTTTCTCTTTCCTTATTTCGTCCACCAGCTCGGGATTGGCAATAAAACTTCGCCCGAAAGCCACGAGATCCGTTTGCCAGTCAGCCAATGCGGATTCGGCCTGTTCCGGGGTATATCCACCGCACGCAATGACACTGCCTCCATAGCCCTGGCGCACATAATCGATCGGCCTGCCACGGAGATACGGGTAGCTGAGGTTTGCGTCGAAAGCCGCGACATGCACATACGCGATCGGCCGCTGATTGAGTGCATCGAGAAGAAAGGCAAAAGTCGCTTCATCACCTTCGCGATAGTCCAGGTTGATATAGGCCTGCGGTGATAAACGGATGGCTGTGCGGTAACTACCGGTTACCGCAATGACTGCATCAACAACGTCCAGCGCAAACCGGGTGCGGTTTTCTATGCTGCCGCCATACGCGTCCAGCCGCTGATTGGTTTGCTGATGCAGGAACTGGTCAATCAGGTAACCATTGGCGGCGTGGATTTCCACACCGTCGAATCCTGCCTCCAGTGCATTGGCGGCCGCGCTGGCATAGCAGTCGCGTAATTGCTCGATGTCTTCACAGGTCAGTTCCCGTGGTACCTCGTAACGCAATTCTGGCGCGCGTGGCAAAGCGCCCTCCATGCCGATCGCACTGGGCGCAACAGGCTGGCGCCCGGTATAGTGGCTGTGCGCCATACGCCCGGTGTGCCATAACTGGCAGAAGATGCGCCCTCTTCTTTCGTGGACAGCATCAGTCACCTTTTGCCAGGCCCTCACCTGTTTTTCTGAATAAATACCTGGCGTGCGTGGATAGCCCTGTGCCCGGGCCTCGATCAATGTGGCCTCGGTAACAATAAGCCCGGCATCCGAACGGGCGGCGTAGTAATCCACGACATGCTCCGTTGGCGCCAGCTCCTCATCGGCAAAACACCGGGTCATGGGCGCCATAACGATACGGTTTTTCAATACCAGCTCGTTTGACAAGGCATATTCAGAAAACAGTTCACTGTATTTCATCGTGCGACTCCGGGCGTAATCGCTCAGTCTTTGCCAAAGATTTTCTGGGCAATGATCAAGCCCGGGCAAATTCCCACGGCGGCGGCGAACAGGAAAAATACCGGTACGGCATAGAGGAACCAGTGCACCTTGTCGAAGCCGGTCAACCCGATCCCGATCAGGATGAGTGTGGCGGCATTAAAAAAGAAAAATCGCATCGCTTTGCTTGCCTTGGTCATTTTGACACCTCCTGTAAAAACCTGCGGACTGCCCCTGGACAGGCCGGGACGCCAGCACAGCGCCTGGATATAGCCTAAGACTGCAACTTATCGCGCACAATGGCTCAAAATGTTCTATCTTTGTTATCATTATTGTTACCAATAGAGCGTGGGTATGGAAAATCTCAAGCGCATGGCGGTTTTTGCCAATGTGGTGGAAACCGGCAGCTTTTCAGGCGCAGCGCGACGACTCGGTATGGCGCGTTCTGCCGTCAGTCGTCACATCGCCCGGCTGGAGGAAAACGCCGGTGTGCGTCTGCTGAACCGCACCACACGACATGTCAGCCTGACCGAAGCGGGAGAAACCTACTACCAGAGTTGCGCGCGCATCGTAGCCGAAGCGGAACGGGCCACCCAGCGAATCAACCAGCTTCGCGATGAACCGACAGGCACCCTCAAGGTTGCCGGCCCGACCAGTTTTGGCGGTCAACTGGCTACACTGGCCGGTGAATTCATGCAGCGCTATACCGCGTTAGACGTGGAACTGCACCTGGATGATCGCGTGGTGGATATGGTCGAAGAAGGTATCGACGTCAGTCTGCGTATTGGCTGGCTGGATGATTCCAGTTTGTTCGCACGCAAACTTTGCGACGCGCCAAGACGACTGTGTGCCTCCCCGGCTTACCTCGATCGCCGGGGAAGACCGCAGTCACCCGCGCAACTGGCCGAACATGAGTGCATCATCTTCACCCTCTTGCCTACGCCCCATCAATGGATATTTTCCCGACACAATCGACAAGAAACGGTTCATGTCAGTGGCCGGATAAAAACCAACAGCGCGGTGGCAGTGCGTTCCTTTCTGCTCGGCGGCAGCGGCATGGCGCCACTGTCAGACTTTCTGGTCAGCGACGATATTAAAGCCGGCCGCCTGGAACTGCTTCTGCCCGACTATGATTGCGGCAAAGCGGGTATTTACGCGGTTTACCAGGACCGTCGTTATAAACAGGCAAAAGTACAACTGTTTATTGATTTTATCCATACGCGCCTGGGTGGCCTGGCGTGATCAATGGCGACTTATCCTGGAAGTATTGCCAGAGACGCTCGGCCATATAACCCTTTTGACCGGTAGCAAGCCGGGCAACGAGGATATCAATGTGGCTGCCTTTGATAGCGTTTCCTGCGATGGAAATCAGTGCACCGGTTTCAGTCCATCGGCTGATATTCGAAACGCAGGGCGGCGACGTCCAGATAATGAACGATCAGGTCGGCTTCGCCATCGAGCAAGCGCTCACATTGCCAAAGCGCACGAATTGATGGAAAGCAATCTGGTGCGAGGGAAACTGGTTGTCGGACTGGACTGAACGGCGCATGAAATAAGCTTCTAAACCACACCGAGCAGTGCCAAGGCGAGTATGATCTGTGCTACCACACCGGAGGTGGATTTATCACTGAGTCTGCCGAACATACACAGGCTACTGCGACAGCGTGGTTATGGCGTTACAATCATGAATGGTCGCACATGGCCCCGGGAGTCACCACCCGAAACAAAAGTTGGCGAGCGCCGCATGAGTCTACTTCCAGACTCGGTTAATAGTAGGGAGATTACACTGGTATGGAAATCAACTGGAATGACATCTATGCCGCCGTGTGGCGGCAAAGGAAACAACACCTGCGCCCCGTTATCTCAATGGACCCGGTTTCGTTGAGTTCATTGATTGGCATAGAAAGGCAAAAAGTCGCACTGGAAACCAACACCAGAAACTTCATGGCGGGCAGGCCGGCAAATAATGCGCTTCTCTGGGGGGCCAGAGGAACGGGAAAGTCCTCGCTTATCAAGGCCATTCTGAATGAATTCAAATCCGAAGGATTGCGTTTGATCGAGGTTTTTAAGAATGATCTACACAACCTGCCGGATATCGTTGATGAAATCAGAGATCTTCCGCAACGATTTATCATTTATTGCGATGATTTCTCCTTCGAGGAAAACGAGCACACGTATATTGCACTGAAAACAGTCCTCGATGGATCAATTGAGCTCCCGCCGGAAAACGTTATCTTGTATGCAACCTCAAACCGAAGACATTTGATACCGGAATACATGAAGGATAATCTGGATACCAGGCTTGTTGATGGAGAAATCCATTATTCGGATAGTATCGAAGACAAATTATCGCTTTCAGACCGGTTTGGTCTATGGTTGTCATTTTACCAGCCCGACATGGATGGCTACCTGAAAATAGTAGACAGTTACTTCCCGGATATAGCGGGCAGCAGAACAAGACTTCATGAAGAAGCGAAATTATTCTCAATGGAACGAGGCTCAAGAAGCGGAAGAACGGCGAAGCAATTCTATAATCAATATGTGCTAAATAGTTCATAAATCCGAGGATGCCGGTCGAATCCAGGCCATCATCGGCATCCAGCCAGGCAGGGCCTCTACACGTTCCAGCCAGGTGCGCACAGCAGGATACGGCTCCAGTGAGATGTCACCCTCGTTGGCGACAGACACATAGGGATAGCAGGCGATGTCCGCAATCGTCAGATGCGACATCGCCAGCCATTCCCGATCACCAAGCCAGGCTTCCATGATATTCAGGCCGGTAACCGCCTCGCGCTGGCACTGTTCCAGGTCGAAGGGCCGGCCCAGTATCACAACGGCACGGGCGCGCGCCAACCCATACAATAACTCGTTTTCCGAGACCGCAAGCCACTGCATGACCCGCGCTTCATCCTGCGCATCCACCGGCAACCACTTTTCTGGTGCCAGCTGGCCCTTTGGCATAACCCTCGACAGCCCGGCGAGCATACCGCCTGACCGGCACCAGCATTTTAGGAAACCGGATCGAGGCCCTCCAGGCCCAGGGCCTCCAGCAACCCCCGCTGAATGGGTTCCATGCGCGTATTCAGTTCCCTCACACCGTAGTCGAGGCCGGAAACTGTCCGCAATGGACGCGCCTCTCTCGACATCTCGACAAGCCGGACGATATCGTCGGCGACGACCTGTGGATCGACAGCGTCATCAGACTCGTAGAACGTCTCGAAGGAAGCGAGCATGTTGTCAGGAAACTGCGCAACATCGCCATATTCAGCCAGGCGCTCAGTGTCCCCTGGCTTCGGCGACCCGGCAATCAACGACGTGCCAAAGGGGCCCGGTTCGACGATCACCGAATCGACCCCCTGGTCGGACAACTCGTAACGATAGGACTCGGCAATGGCCTCCAGTGCAAACTTGCTCGCGCAGTAAATACCGAAATAGGGAAACACCAGGCGCCCGGCCAGCGAGCTGACATGTACCAGCAATCCAGACTGTTGCCTGCGCATCCAGGGGATAACCGCACGATCCAGCTGAACCGGGCCAAGGAAATTCACTTCCATTTGCCTGCGGACCTGTTCGGCGGTGTAGGCCTCCGTGATCCCCACGTTCATGACACCGGCATTGTTCACCAGCACATCGATCCGCCCTTGGCGGTGAGTCACCGAACCCACCACCGCATCGATCGACTCACTCTGGGTGACATCCAGATCGACCACATGCAAATCGAGATTTTCACCGACCGCGAGATATTGTAACTCCCCTGCGATGGTGCTGTTACGACCTTCCGGATCACGCACGCCTGCGTAGACACAGTGACCTTGCCGCGCCAGGGTTTCCGCAGTCAGCCGTCCAAATCCGGAACTGCACCCGGTGATCAGGATAACTTTCGATGGCAGGTTTTCTGATGACATGAGATAGTCCTCTTTTTCAGAATAATAGTAGACCGGTCGTCTCTAACACGGTCAAAAAAAATATATGCCCTACGGGCAGTTCAGCAGTTCGAAAAACACCTTCAAGAAATCTTGCAGGGGCGCAATCGTTTTCACCACTTTCATCTTGAGCAGCGCCCCCTCCCAGCTGTTCAACAAGACTTCCGCAAGGGCATCCACCTGCAGATGTCTGGACAACTCACCGGCGTCTTGCGCTTGCTCAAGACAAGCGACGAAATAGCCTTTCCAGTCGTCCATCACTGACGCGACAACCTGCCTGAACTGCTGACTGGAATCGGCCATCTCCTGCGCGAAATTACCGATCAAACCCCCGCCCTTGCAATCCAGTTCCTGATCGAAGCGATAGATCATCGCCTCGAAGAAGGCATTGAGCCGGGACAACGGCGATCCCTCACCATCCACCAGGTACTGCCTTAACAGTGGGGTGAAGGCCTGCGCATAATATAGCAACGCGGCTTTTCCAAAATCCTCCTTGCTATCGAAGAAGTGGTAGAACGAACCCTTGGGGACATTGGCGACAGCAAGTATTTCCTTCAGGCCAGCGCCGTTGTAACCCTTTTCCAGGAACAACCCGATGCCCGCTTCGATGATTTTGTCCCGGGTGCTTGATTGCGGCATGGCCGTTATAGTAGACCGGTCGTCTCGTTGCGTCAAGTGCTCACAGGCACGCGTGACCACCTTCCAGCCAGACTTGGATGCGCGCAACGGGTACCTCGACCCCACCACGCCCTCTGCGGGTGATTCGATAGAGCCATTTGAATGCTGCTGATCAGCCGCGCTCACGGGTAACCCGCCTTGCATCACCCATCACCGACATAGTCCCAAAGCTTCTGAGCCATCGCCCCCCAGTGTTCCCCAGCGCGTCTGGCAACCCCGATATCCACGACCGAACCCCTGATCCAGTGATTCTCAACGGAAACAAGTGCCCCTTCTTCCAGCTCCCGGTTGACCATGAAATCCGGCATGTGCCCCCATGCCATGCCCTGAACGATAATCGACTTTTTTGTGTACTGATCACCCACAGTAATGCAATGCGCATCTTCGAGGACAAAATGACTTTCCTTATTGCCGCTCGTTGCCGTATCGCGAATGATGCACTGGGTATAGGGCCGGAGCGCGGCATACCGGGTATCGGCGTCAGGTTCGAACTCGAGAAAACCTGGCGCAACCACCGGTATGATTTTCACCTCGGCAATCTTTTGACATTCAAAGCGCGGATCAGACGGATTGACGTGGTGAATGATCAGGTCGGCCTCGCCATCCAACAGGCGTTCACGGGGGCCGGACAGGTTTTCGAAATCCAGATCGAGCTGTACCTGGGGATACTGTTGGGCAAAACCACGCAATAGCCGCAACGTCTCGTCGAGCGGCGTGACATCACCGATCACGATACGCAGCCTGGCCTCGTTGCCTTCTTGAAGGAACCCGGCCAGGCCCTCCAGCCCGGCCTGTTCTCGCAATACTCGCAAGGCATGTTTATAGAAGGCCTCTCCCGCCTCGGTCAGGCCCGTGCGATACCCGGACCGATCAAACAGAGCAAAGCCGATCGCTTCCTCCAGGC
>JALWRY010000025.1 GCA_027080445.1 Thiohalobacter sp.
GCAGTGAGCGCCGGGAACCCTGCCAGTTCAACGGTCGCACACAGTGCGTCCCGCAGGTTGGGATCATCTTCAACTATCAGAACAACCGCTTGATTCATTACACACACCTCGAACAGGCTGAACCTGCATTTTGTTGTTTCTTCATCATCGTGCCGGGAAGTTGTTGCTCGTGGCATTGCACGGGCAGTCGAACCACGAAACGGGCGCCCTCCGTACAGGACGGATCGAGCTCCACACTACCGTGGTGTGCAGTAATCACCGCGCGCACCACGGCAAGCCCCAGCCCGGTACCGTTGGCGCGGGTGGTAAAAAACGGGTCGAAAATCTGTTCGTACAGGGATTCGGGAACGCCCGGGCCGTTATCCTGCAGTTCCAGCAGCAACTGTGATGGCTCCGCCTTGACGGTCCAGTGGAGTTGCACGCCTTCCCCGCCGGCATTCAGTGCGTTAGCGGCAAGATTCGACAGTACACTGGCCAGTACTTCGTGTTGCCCGCCGATCATCGGGATTTCACCCACGGTATCAACAGACCAGTGCGCCTGCAGTGATTCAAGCTCGGGCAACAGCGTCTGCCGGACCTGTTCCAGCACGTCGGGAAGGAAAATGTTTTCTGCTTCGCAGGGATGGTTGTCACGGGCAAACACCAGCATGTCGTTGACCATGTGATCAAGATGCCGCAGACCGGTGAGCAGACGTTCCACAAAACAGTCGTGCTGTTGTGCCGGAAGTTTGCTCTGGTTGAGTTGTGACGCATAGAGGAGCGCCGTCGACAAGGGGGTACGGATCTGGTGGGCCAGCCGCGCGGTCATTTGCCCCATGGTGGACAGACGCCGGGAATGCGCAACTTCGTCCTGCAGCGACTTGATCTCGTCGAGCAGACGACTGCGCTCCTGGTGCGCGACAGCCAACTCCCGGGTCAACGAGCTCACTTGCTGTTGTAGCGCCCGGTAGGAGCCGGTGAGCTGCTCCGACACCTGGTTAAACAGGGCAAAAGCATCCTGAAGTTGCTGATTGCTGGCGGCCGACTGGCTCATGACTGGACCTGCTCCTGTGCTGCGTTAGGCGCGACTCTGACGCCCACCCGCTATAAAGCAAGGAGTATGCCCAAATTGTGAATATGTTCTAGATCAGATAGTTACAAACTACGATGGTGTACGCCGTCAAACTCCCGGCGCACTATCAGAACGTTGCAGGCCGTACTTGCGAAGTTTCTCCACCAGGGTGGTACGACGCATACCAAGGCGTTTGGCCGCCTGCGCCACCACACCATTGGCGTCATCCAGCGCCTGCTTGATGAATCCCACCTCCAGGTGACTGAGGTGTTCCTTGAGGTCGAGGCCGTTACGTGGCAAGCGAGGCTCGACATCGTCGATATAGCTTACCGGTTGCGCTTGTGCGGCAAGCAACTCTTCATCGAACTGCATCCTGTCGCCACCCAACCCATCGACGCGGAATTTCTCCGGCAAGTCCCCGACATCAACCACACCAAACGGGTAAAGAATCGCCAGACGTTCAATCAGGTTGGCCAGTTCACGCACATTGCCCGGCCAGTTGTACTGGCACAGCGCCAGTATGGCGCCCTGCGTCAGGCGCACAGAGCCGCGTTTCTCGTGTTCGATACGACGAATCAGTTCGTTCACCAGCAACGGGACATCTTCCGCACGGTCGCGTAATGGCGGCATTTCGATGGGGAAGACATTCAGGCGGTAAAACAGGTCTTCACGGAATGTGCCATCCTTGATGGCCTGCTCCAGGTCCCGGTGTGTGGCGGCGATGATACGGACATTGGCCTGGATACTCTTGTTACTACCGACACGCTCGAAGGTTCGCTCCTGCAGAACACGCAACAGCTTGACCTGCATGTTAAGGCTCATATCGCCGATTTCATCGAGGAACAGGGTACCGCCTTCCGCCAGTTCAAAACGTCCCTGGCGCGTGCTGATTGCGCCGGTAAAAGCGCCCTTCTCATGGCCGAACAGCTCTGACTCGAGTAAATCAGCCGGTATGGCGCCGCAGTTGACCGGCACAAACGCGTTCTCGCGCCGGGTGGAATAGTAATGGAGATTACGCGCGACCACTTCCTTGCCGGTGCCGGACTCGCCCAGTATCAGCACATTGGCATCCGATTTCGCCACCTGCTGAATCATCCGTCGAACCATCTGTACCGAGCGGCTGGTGCCGACCAGGCTGCGGAACAGGTCCACCGGACGCTGCTGTGAGGCATCGGCCTGGGTTTCGCGATAGACCTCGGCCTGGTGCAATGCGCTGGTCAGCTGGGTGTAGTGTACGGGGACTTCAACACGACCCAGGATGCAGGAGCTGGGTTCGATGGCGACAGTCGGTTCTCGATTTTTTTCGGTGAGCAGGAAAATCGGCAGGTGCTCGTCGAAATCGTGGACTTCTTTCAACAACTTTTGCAGCGCCTTTTCGTTCTTGCAACTGCCGACGAGTACCGCCAGTATGTCCTGGGCATCCTCGATATTGCTCTTCCATGCGCCACAATCTGCTGCCAGGTCCGGCTCATAGTTAATAAACCGCAGTACCGACTCCAGTTCGCGACCGCGTTCGGCGTCTGCTTCAATAATCAGGACTTTGGGTTCGTTGACTGACACCTGAGTTTCCCCTCTGGGCCGGGCTGTTTTACAACCGGCTGGCATGTTTTATTGTCGGAAAACAATGAATGCCTAAAGTTAAGCACTCTGCGCCACAAATGTCAAAATTTTGTCGTAAAGTTGACGGGCTTCACAAACCGGCCCTATCTCACTGACTTTGAAGAAACTTCATGCCGTTAACGCGCACAACCCCGATAAGCCTGTTGTGCGGTACGGCCGACCTGGTTGGTGCGGAGCTCATTGCCCAGATGCTGCCGGTGTGCTTTACCAAGATCGGTGAGTTGCTGATTTAGCGAAAGAATTTCCCTGATAACCGCCGCTACGGTAGCGCTATCCTGTTTTGACGTCGGGGTATGGAAACTCTGCATCACCAGCATACGACGCGCTTCCTCCAGCTCGGCGACACGCTCCCAGGCGTTGTCCCGCGCCAGTTCCAGCATGTCCTGGCTCAGGGCGATAATTTTGCCCAGCTGTTGTTTACGTTGCTTGTTCATGTACTTTTCAGTCTCCTTCCCTTCCCTGGATCCCGCCTCAGACGGCCTGCTTCCCCTGTTGTGGACGGCTGGCGCCGGCAATGGCATCCCAGGCTTCCTTGATCTGTTTCATCAGTTCGCTCACCTCATCGAGTGCCGTGACGTCATTCTCACGGTTGCCCTCGATCAACCTGCGTTCCATGTAGATATACAGGTCTTCCAGGTTCTGTGCGATATCGCCACCCTGATCATGATCCAGGCTCATCTTGAGCCCCTTGAGGATGGCAATGGCGCAACCGACTTGCTGACACTTGGGCTGAATCTCACCACGCAACATGTGCCCCTTGGCGGTCGCCACCCTGTCCAGCATCCCTTCCAGCAGCATCTGGATCAGCCGGTGCGGGTTGGCGGACTCCACCGCCGTGTCAGCCGCATTTTGACTGTACTGGTTAAGTGCGTTGCGTGCTTTGGCAAAACTCATCGTGCTTACCTCGTCAATCCCGGGGCGTCCCGGTCAGCCGTTTTTCAGTCGGCCGAGTTGTTGTGTCAGAAAAGAACTGGTGCCGTTTAACTGGCCCAGCAAGGTATCCAGGGCGGTGAACTGGCTGCGCAGCCGCTTCTCCGTGAGTTGCAGCCGGCGTTCGGCGCTGGATATACGATCGTCAACGGTACTGATGCGCGTATTGAGTCCATCGTTACGGGCATCGATCAGGCCACCGAACTGGGTGAACCCGGTGACCGCGTTATCAAGCCGGAACAGAAAACCCTGATTATCGTTGGCCAGTAACTGCGCCACATCGGAAAAATTGGCCGCCAGCGCCGGGTCCAGCCGGGTGGAATCCACCGCCAGGCTGCCGTCCTTCTGTATAGAGACCCCGATCTCGGACAGGTAGGAAAAACTCGAACCGGACGTCGGTGGCGTATTGAGTACCGACTGGATCGCCGTCTGGACACTACGTAACGTACTGTCCGCCTGAAGCTCCTTGTTACCCAGGCCATCCATGGTGGTCTTGAGCGTGTTAAACGCATCGACAAAGGACTGGATATTGGTCTTGACCGCCTCGGTGTCACGACTGATCGTCAGCGGTGCGGCGGTTGTATTGGTACCCGTCAGGGTCAGTGTCACCCCGCTTAGTGCGTCGCTGATCGTGTTGGATGAACGCGTTACGGTGAAACCGTCCACGGTAATCTGCGCGTCTTTCGGTGCAGTCACACTGGTCAGACCAAGATCGGTACCGAGTGTACCGGTGAACGTGGTGGAAATAGCGTTGGCCGTGCCGGTGTTATTCGAGGTCAGAACCAGGCGATTACTGGTCGGTGTCTCGCTGAGAATGGTGGCGGTCACGCCGACATTGTCGGTGGCGTTATTGATGGCGTCGCGCAAGCCTGTGAGGGTCAGCCCACCGCCGTTCACCGTAAAAGACTGACCGTTTACCGTAAATTGTACTGTGTCGCCGGCCGTACCCAGTGTCGTGGTGTCGGTATCGGCGATACCGACCGAAGCCTGCTTGTCTGCGACGGCGAGTTGTGTGACCTGGATATTCGTGGAACCGATTGCCGCCGTGCTGTCGGCTGTTGCTGTAAAAGCGGTGCTATCGGCCGAGGTGGCGGTAAAGACCTGGAAAGCACTGACTGTCTTGAGGCTGGCCAATGCGTCCTGGAAGGTAGACAGGGCGCTCTTCAGGGTGCCGAAGGCGCTGACCTGTGCATTCAGGTTCGCCTTGTCGGCCTGCAGGCGGTTAATCGGCTGGCGCTCAATCGCAACCAGCTGCTTGACAATCGAATTGACATCCAGCCCGGAGCCGATGCCCGGTGAGCTAATCATGGTCGTACCCTGTTACGCTGTTGCCCATAATCTCCAATAAAGCAAAAGCGGTGCCAGTTCATGCCTGCTCGCGCAGAATCAGGCTGTCGGGTGACTGCAGATTCTTCGCCAGGCGTAGCGCCACTTCGGAGGGAATTTGTCGAATCACATCCTTTGTTTTGGAATCAATCACTTTGATCACGATGCGGCCACTATCCTTGTCAACGCTGAACGTCAGGTCACGCTGGAAATTCTGTACAAACTCGCTGATCTTGCTGACCGCAGACTCAAGTTGCCGGGGATCCTGCGGGGTTTTCGCCGCTCTGGACGGCAGAACTTCGCCACTGGCGGCCGATTCATTCCGCTGTGGTGGAGATGTCGACGGCACCTGCACAGACTGAGACTTCGGCGCCTGTACACCTGTCTGCGGACGCGGTGCCGGCTGTATCGCTTGTATGTTGTAGTCAGTAGCCATATTTCACACCTGCTGAGTACTAAAACAAAGGTGGGTGAGGCATTCCCTGCCTCACCCGTCCCTGGTCCGGATCGAAATCCGTATTGCGGCTTAACGCAACAGTGACAGTGCCGCCTGCGGCAGTGTGTTCGCCTGTGCGAGTATTGCCGTACCGGCCTGCTGCAGGATCTGACCCCGTGTCAGGTTTGCCGTTTCCTTGGCGAAATCTGCATCCTGGATTCGACTACGTGCAGCCGTCAGGTTCTCGGCAAAGTTGGACAGGTTGCTGATGACCGCCTCGAAACGGTTCTGCACCGCACCGAAGGTGGCGCGGTCGCCGACCAGTGTATTGATATCTGTATCGAGCGTCGCAATAGCGGCTGAAGCAGCAGCAGCGGTCGAAACGTCTACCGTACCGGTGGCAGTCAGTGTAGCCGCATAGGAATTCAAGGCTGTCTCGTCAACGCCGGAAACGGATACCTGGTTGTTGGCTGCGCCATCCTGGCCCACCTGGAAAGTCAGCGCGGTGGTGTTATCCAGCAACTTGGTGCCGTTGAACTCTGTGGTCTGAACGATACGTGAGATTTCCTGGGTCAGCTGGTCAACCTCTTTCTGAAGACCGGCGCGCTGCCCGGCTGTGGCGTTGGAAGACTGCACGGCAATTTCACGGATACGCTGAACGTTGGCCGTGATCTGGCCCAGTGCGCCCTCTGCTGTCTGCCCCAGTGAAATACCGTCCTGGGCATTTCGTGTTGCCTGGTTGACGCCGCGGACGTCGGCCGTGAGGTTCTCGATGACCGACAGGCCGGCCGCGTCATCCTTGGCGCTGTTGACACGCAAGCCGGAAGACAAACGCTGCAATGAGACTTGCAGCGAGCTCTGTGAGCTTGCCAGGTTACGCTGCGCATTCAGGGATGCAATATTGGTATTGACAGTTAATGCCATGATGAATACTCCTAGTTTTTGCGAGGCGTCCCCTATGCGACTGAACGGCTTGGGGGGCGAACGCCTGTTTACCTAGCGGATATACCGGGTCCCGAGAGGGCTGGGTATTTACCGCTTCCAGCTATGTTAGCGTTCAGAATGCGTCAAACTTTAAGAAGCCCCGCCGATTCAGGTAAAGATCCGGTATTTTCCAGTGTAGACAGGCCCTTATATGCTGACAGCCAAGCTGTTTACATTTTTCAGGCCATCAGCTTTACACGTTGGATTCAACGCATCCAGCCATACATTCGTGTGACCCTGCAACATGCAGTTTTCACGAACCCAGTTACGAAGCACATCACCCTCCCGGTGTACTGCATCCAGATCGTCAATACGTTCACGGATAGCGTTAATCCAGGCCCGCGCCTGGTTCGTTACCCGACAAACAGGCGCATTACAATTACGGTATGGTTCACAATCAGAGGCGATGACCGGCCAACCCAGGATGCCGTACTCCAGCAGGCGAAGATTACTTTTGGACTCATTAAATTTATTGTGTTCCAGGGGGGCTACAGCAAGATCGAGATTCATTTCCGCCAGTTTCTCCGGGTATAACTCAAACAGCACCGGGTCATGTACTTCCCTGACAAATGGCTTCAGAAAATCCGGGCACATACCAAAAAATACCCAGTCCACTTCCGAAGCCGTTTCACGTACCACCTCTTCAAGCAATCGCAAATCCCCCATATGTTGCTGTGCACCCGCCCAGCCAACACGCGGTTTCGAAGAAACACCTCGTTGTGATTGAAGGTTTCCCCAAACCGATTCATCAATACAGTTTGGAACAACCACGATATCATCTGCCATACCGCGAAGCTCATGCGCCAGTATCTCGGTTGTCACAAGCAAGCGGTCTGCCAGAGACAGACATTTACGAATCCGTTTCTTGACATCCTTGTATATCGTCCTGGAAAAAGGGTTTGTGGGCGGTAATGCGCTCATCAGGTCATCCTGACCGAAGACAATAAAGGCCTTGTTAACTTTTTTATATTTCTCCAGTGCCTCGATAAAGTTATCGTGCAATGTGTTGTGCATAAGCAATGTATCCGGCTGCATACGCTCCAGTTCAACCGGTGTCGGCAACAGAATCTGGTTTTGCCTGGAAAATGGTATGTTAGCGCATTGTGCTACACCGGATTTCTGCAACATATCCAGTGGCTGCACCACTCTGTATTGCCAGGAACCATAAGATCCCACACCAAAACCCATAATTCGCGGCAACTCGGAGAGTTCCGGATCCCACTCAGGCGAGAGCATCTTGTCAACCTCAAAATCGAGCCGCTTCATACTCAGGTTTCTGTTATATGACACATCCCTGGCAAGCGTTTTCAGCCATTTCCCACTTACATACGCTGAATCCTTCCTGACCCTCGACAAACCCTCAGTCCCTGTATACCCATCAAGACTGTTACCGATATACAGCATAGATACAAAAGGCGTCCATACGATTTTCATGTTCTCATTCAAGACACGCTGGCACAAATCAACATCCTGATAAAGTGGCACATCAACCTTCCGATCAAAACCTCCAATACTCAGAAACAGGGACGCATCCACCAGCATGCACGCGCTGCTGACAGCTGACATATTCTGTGCCACCAGGGCACGGTTCATGTAACCCGGATCACTGATACTGTTCCCGTCAAAAACACAGGCACCTACAGAAAATGTCCCCACACCGGTAACAATACCTGCATGCACAACGTGCTTATCCTGCGATATCAGGCGCACTCCTGCCACAGCGATTTCGCTTCTCTGGACCTGTGCGAGCATTTTTTCCAACCAGTTTGACTGCAACACCATTACACCGGGTTCGATAAACAACAAATAGTCTGCATCACACTCACTGGCCACGCTGGCAGTATAATCCGCACGTGTTATTGCATTATCGACAAGACCTATATGGACGCGTTTATCTGACAGGTTTTCTAAACAGCTGACACCTGAATCATCAACAGCCACCCGGATACTGAAGCTTTCGTAGTCAGTTCCTGTCAACACGCTATTCAATGTATTTAAAATCTGTCCAGGATTATTTCTGGCATCAATAACCAAGCATACTTTCGAAGGCATCCTCAATTGATAGTCGATCATTAAGGTCCCATCCAGGAATCCATCGACAACCCCGGCGTTTACTCGGGCACGTAGCAGGTGTGCAGCGACAACCTCACGGAGTTCATCATTAGTAAACTGTCTTTCCGTATTTGCACACCGACAATTCAGGATCGATGCGATATGTCCAATCGCAGTTTCCCCCCATTGATCAAACACTTTCAGGCATACATCAAGATTTATTAGCCTCTGCTTACACACAGCTGTATTGATTTCCGTCAACACATCTCTCCGAAACAGGCAAAAGTCCCCGATGTACGGATATGAGCGCAAATAATCAATATTGATGTCCGGCTTAAAGAGCAAACTCGACCGATCACATGAATCATCTGTAATCGACTCATCCGTATAAACAAACTTCCAGTCCGGATGTAGATTGATATAATCAACAAAACATGAAAGTGCATACGGTGATAACTTGTCTCCGACCTTCAGAACAGCCAGCCAGTCTGCTTCCGAGGTAGTCAGGACATCGTTTAATGCCGCATCCATTGACTTGACATGCAACCACTCCAGACTACTCAGCCTGGCAAACTCGTCATTGGGCATTTTTTCTGTGGAAATTATACTAAGACCCCAACCCGAATAGATTTGCTGACCAAGCGATGCCAGCGTATCACCCAGCAGGCTCATGTCATCTCGAGAAACAAGTACCACAAGATGGACTGCTGGACGAAGATAATCCGGTTGACTGATACGTTCAATAAAGCGTGTGCGTTTTAGTTCCATTTGCCGGGCATCGTCGGCCAGTAAAAAATTTCCGTCGTCTCCACAATCCGGGGGTAATGTGCCCTGAGTTCTTTCTTCCTTCTGTAGTTCAGCCTTTTCACGCAAACCGGCAATAACATTTTTCCGCTTCTGCCGAATAGAATCACGATCACAGTCTGAATACTTCGAATAGATATACTCATAGGCAGATACAGTCTCATCGAGACGAAGACGAGTAACATTATCAATAATGTCAACTCTGTGATGAACCTCTACTGTTGCAGATTGAATATGCCTGAATTTATATTCCTGAGCCATACGCAAAAGAAATTCCCAGTCCTCGCAACAGTTCATTGACTCGTCAAAGTAACCGGTTTTCTCTATACACTCCCGACGAAATGCCCAGGTGTTAATAGGGATATAATTATCGATATGCAGTCTTTCTTTTGAATAGTCTCCGTGTTCATAGACCGTAGTACGATTGACTTCCCGTCGAGCACCGTTTTTCAGCGTCTCCTGAACGATATACGCATCAGTGTAGACAAACATCTGTCGCTCATCATCGTTTAATGCATCCACCACAGTCGCAAGATGATCCGGCAGAAAAATATCATCATCATCCAGGAATGTAATAATATCTCCGGATACCGACTTCAACGCTCTGTTACGTGCCTTTGCCTGCCCCATGGACTCGGTATTTTGTAAATAACGAATACGGGACTTTGAATCGACATGAGCAATAACTCCTGAGACATCGACCCCACCATCGTTGATGACAATCGCCTCCCAGTTCTGGTACGTTTGCTGCTCCAGTGAACGCAGGGCATAACCAAGCATCTCTTCGCGGTCTTTGGTTGCAATAATCACGCTAACGAGCAGCTGAGAACGAGGTATGTCGACTTCAGTATTCGCGAGTTCGGTCGTGGTAATGCACTCACCCTCAATAGCAGCAAAGTAACCCTGACTTAACGCAGGCCGCTCACCCCACTCTACCGGCCAGTGTTTCATACGAGACTGTTCAGACTCCTGTACAGCGATGCCGGAGAAAGCGTGTTCTATACTGTCTTTACTGCTCAAATAGAGTCCAAGCACATTAGGTATATGAACAAACTTTTCATGTGGCGCCATTCTCAGCCAGAAATCATAGTCACCGGCTACCCGGAGTGACGCCTCGAAATAACCATACTTCTCGTGCAATGAGCGCCGCCACATGGGCTGTGGTCCGATATAACAGACTGAAAATAGATGTTTAGCATCGTACTCCGGCCAACGGAAGTACCCTGTAAGCGGGGCGTCTGCCAAATCTGAATTTTCATGCGTTGTCACCGCGACATCTGCATATACCAGTGCAGTGTGCTCATCGGCCTCCAAAACCTGAACCATTCGTTCAAAAGCATCAATACAGTGACGGTCATCGGTATTTGCATTGGTCAGGTATTTACCGCGTGCCGCCTGTGCTGCCCGATTCCATGCGGAATAGATCGTCTCGCGCGCCTCGGTGCGAATATATTGAATAGTAGAGAATCGTTGCTGAAATTCCCTGACAATACGGCCTTCATTCTGCTGCGAACCACTATCAACGACAATGATCTCCAACTGATCCGAAATCGTTTGGGCCAGCAGGTCTTCCAGACACCCTCTAATGTATTTCTCGCTGTTATAGGTCGACACAATTGCCGTAACCAGCACTTCCTTTCTCTGCCCGTGCATGGTCTCTGAAGAACCTCCCTGCTTCCCCGATCCGGGCAATGTGCTGTGCGCCTCGGTCTCGCTCGCAGTGAACAGCAATTCATTTTCAACAGCTTTTCTGACAAATCTGTTGACGTTGACGGACTGGGCCGCGGTTTTCACCCGAATCGGCGAAACCGGTTTTATAACTTGCCCACCGCCAGCCCTGAACAGATCGATCTCGGCATCAAGAATCTGTTCCGCCTCGGCGCGATACAGCGCCATTGCACTGGCTGTTTTCTGATTCTTATGCTCCCGGAAACACCCCGTACACAGGTTCAGTGTATACAATGGCGCATACCTGAAGAATCTCGACCAGAGTTCCAGGTCGCCCGCCATTCGCAAGGCCGTCTGCAGCGTCGAACCTGATTTCTCCCACAAGCTGCGATGCCAGAATGTGCCCTCCTGCTGGATATAGGAGGGCACATCATATTTCTTGTCCAGATAATTCTGCTGGCTGAATACTGGTGCTGGATAGCAGATCCATTTTATGACACCGGCCTCATTCATGACGTTGGGCGTCCCTGTCACCCACTCGACATTATCTTTCTGGCTAAAAATTGTCGCTACTGTGTTCAGACTGTTCGGATGCAGCTTGTCGTCCGAGTTAATCCACGTCATGATCTCGCCGGAACTTTTCTTGAAGCCTTCATTTACAGCCCAGTACTGTCCATCATCGGCCTGGCTCTGCCACCAGGTAATCTTATCCTGATATTTCTTTATAATACTCACCGAGTTATCGGTGCTACCCCCGTCCATAATGATCAGTTCGAGATTGGGGTAGCCCTGGTCAAGCACCGACCTGATTGTTGTTTCCAGATAAGCGCCCTGATTAAAGGACGGGATCACCACGCTAATGCGGGGGGCCTGTAACGCATTTTCCGGTCGGGTGAAATCGATACACTCGATACTGTATCCTTGAACCGTTGTATTTCTGGCTCGCACATGACAGTTACCGGTTGAATCAGACTCGATGTTTCGTGGATCCGATAAAACCTCCACAGAATTATCACAAGCAGCATCATTGCCAGATATTTGTGCCTGAAAGTCAGCATTTTTGTCCATTTCGGTTGTAGATTTTTCAGACGTTAACGCATCAAACAAGCCATATATTTCATCATCATCCGGCGATACTTTGAGGTAACTCTGGCACAATGCTTCCGCCTCGGCTGGTTGGCCGATCGCAGCCAGTATCTGCGAACCATTCATCACCACATCACGGTTAACTGGATCAATTTCCATAGCCTTGAGAAGGTATGCGATGGCCTTATCTATATCACTGCACTGCCAGTACAGAACCATGAGGTTGTTACAGACATCCACACTATCGGGATTTAATTTGTGTGCCTGCTCAAAATACGTCCCGGCGAGCGTAAAATCACCGGTAAGGAAAGCTTTTTCTCCGGCAGCGTTAAGTTCCGTACATTGCCGGGATTCGGCACCACAAGTAGCTTCCGGCTCCACGGACGACGGTTCACACGGGTCAGCCCCCTCAACCGGCAGCAGCGCCTGTATTGTAATGTCCTGTGGATTGCGTTCCAGATAGCTTTCACAGAGGGAACAGGCATCCTGCTCCCTGCCGAGCAACCGGAGTACCTGCGTGGCATTCAGAACCAGATCATGGTGGTCAGGGTCGATCCTCAGGCCTGCAGACAGATACTCAAATGCCTGTTCGAATTCCTGCCTCTGCCAACACAGAACACCCAGATTGTTGTAGCCATCGGCGAAAGCGGGTGAATGTTGTATGGCTTCAAGAAACTTCAACTCCGCACTCTCAATATCACCGCCATGGAAAAGTTCTTCCCCCTGGCGGCATAAAATTTCCGCCCGGGATTGTTCCGGCAGGTTGATATCGGCCGGCGCAGGAATATCTCCCTGAAGCTCTACCGGCAACCGCTCCCGCAATTGTTTGTTTGACAGGTATGCAGCTGCTGAAGCGCTGCGATGGAACAGCTCGGGCATATCCTGCATATAGCCGTAATCTGTCATCGGAGCAAAATTTCTCAACCAGAACGCATACTGTTCAAATTCAGAAAATGTCTGTTTCCAGGAGTCTGTTTTCCCGCTGCGGAAGAACTTCGGGCCGGCGCTGTGCAACTCGTCAAATGAAGGAACCTGGCTGGATACCGGCTTGAATCCGGTGAATTCAGCAATTCGCCCGACCTGACCCAGAGGATCAGCAACCAGACTTTCGAACTTCACCAACAGCGTATTGGAACGGGTTTCGGGTGCCCACGCCGTAACATGTTCGCCCCAACCACCAAATAATGTATCGCCGTTAATGATATCCAGCAGAGATTTCGGCTGGTCCATGTAGTCACGGTGAAACCTGCTATAGGACAGGACACTTTCCCGCCCATCTCTCAAAAGGTAGATAATCTTGTCATCGGAACCAATATCTGTGGGATAATCGTGCGTCTTCAGAACGAAGACCCTGTCAGATTTTCTGGCTCGGGCAATCGAAAATCCTTCCGGCAGGAATGCATGACCCACGATATCGGACAGTTCCTTGTCTGCCCCGATGTCGAATCGATCGTCGTAGACTGAGTAGGTTTTTGTGTCAAAAATACTGTTCAGTAATACGCGGAAGAAAGTGTTGCCACTTCTAGGATAAGACGCCAGCCAAATAATCATCGTTTATTCCTGTGAAAGACGGAAATTCTGAAACAAGCCGACCGGAATGCACGTGACGTGCCGCCCGCCACCTGAAAATGTAGCAAGCAATATGCCAAAAGCGTAATATCGATAAGTGCTTACGGGATATAATGAAATGACGATCAACAGATCTGTCAATTTTATGTCGAAGGCCGGCCGGGTCATACACCTGCAATACAGGACTTGCATGAAACCGCTTACCCCCGCCGGTACACACTTCTTCGGTCACTTCGTGTGAACTGCCGATCCCATAGCTTTTGGGTGCTCTCATCCGTCGTTCCCCTGCCTGATGACGTATCGTCACTGAACATGAAAGCCCCGTCTTTGAGATACATGCAGGTAAAACCCTTGTTGTAATTTCGAAATTTCAATGTCCTGGTCTGGTAGGTGGATATTTCATATTCATCGGTATCGTATCCCTTTAATACATTGTTCCAGTGCTGCGTCGGCGCACATCGGCAACAACTGTTTGTTCCACCTATCCACTCCACGGGGGCTTCCTCCAAAGGGTAGCGGTTGCCATCAAGCAACTTTCCGGTTTCCGGAATACAGTGTTCCGTGCACCCCGTAAACATCCCGAAACGCAAACCATTTGGCGACACCTCGCCGTAATAGCGGTCCATCGCAAATATCATGTTTTCAATGAAGCCAGGCCTGTATCCGTGATCATCTTCTAACATACAAATATAGTCGGGTGCGTACAGTTCTTGACCAAGTTGAAGGCACATATTCCGGGCATGGGCCATGGATATATTGTCTGACAGCATCAGGAAGAAGTCGTTATTCACATTCAGTTCCTGTAAATACGCCCATTTCTCCTCCCGCCCCTGCACGCTACTGTCATGCACGATTAGCCTTGCATCATTTTTCCGGGTTTCCTCCACAACGCCAGGCAAAACTGCCTTGACGGATTCAAGTTTCTCAAACGTCCCGAAAATCGTTAAAAACCGCGTCTTATCCATGTGTAATACCCTTTATGTCCGATAGCCATGCGTTGAGTATCTCCAGTTCCGCATGTTCGACAAACTCATTGGCATATAATGCCCTGTAGACATCGATAAGATCGTTATGCATGGTTTTACCAAGTGGCAAGGAGTCCAGAATTCCGACAAGTTCCTTTATCCGCGTATAGCAGATGACCTCGCTCATAAAATCGCTCATCAAATCATGCTCATTCCGCTCCTGATAGACCGTTGCACCATGAAACCCCAGGGCGAAATCATGCTCACGCATTACACGCTGGGCGACATATCCACGGAGAATATCGGTAAACCTGAAACTTACCGTTGAAGGGAGATACATCAGGGGGAATACAGCCGTTGTCCAGGTTGTATTCTGTGAATTGAATGGGCAATAACTGGAGGCATTAATATGTACCGGAGGTTTTTTATCGAAAATACAGGGGGAATTATCGGTCAACCGGTATATGGCATCGACATCCGGATCCTTGTCAGCGATGCCCTGCCAGACACCGATCCGGGCCTGAGTGCCGTCTACGCAGTCGCCCACGGCGCTTATTTCGTCCAGTGGCAATCCCCTCGGCCAGATATTCCGGACGGAGAAGTACTTATAGATATTCAGATACTTATTCTCTGAATATAAACAAACATTGCTATTAAAATCGAGGATACGCCAGTCGTCGTAGGGGATATTGTCATCATCGGTATCGTAGATAATGCTGGCACCGGATTTCAGTGCATACAGATAGCCGATATTCTTTCTTGCATAGTGATTATAGGGAACATAGCTGTCGAGACTCAGATTCAGGTTTCGTTGCCTGTCACAGGATAAAAAACCGGGTGATTGTGACTCCGGCGTTTTTTTGTCACCCACCAGAATTACCCGCCAATCAGGAAAGTTTTCAAATGCCTGGATGGCAGCGGTATTTTGATTGATTGTCGTTATAACGATATATTTGTCTGTCGCTTGCAAAGTAGTACCTCTGCCATACATTCAGTGGATGGCTGGTTACATGCCATATACACTTCGACAAAAGCAATCTTCGTGCCGACTCAATTCTGGCGCAGTATTTGCCTATTAAAAGTACAATGGAACGCAATACACCCGGGGAAGGGGAATGGAAGACGAAACAAATTTCGACAAATTGCTGGAACTGGCTCATGCCCGAAAACACAACAATACCGTGATTGTTACGTTTTCCGATGACAGCTATAAGAATGTCCTCATTAACTGGCTCAATGGCCTGCACCGACTCAATATTCGCAACTACCTGGTGATATCTCTCGACGAACAGATACACACATTCCTTTGTGAACAAAGCATTCCAAGCGTTTTACTCAAAATTGAGTTTAATCTGGACAGCTTGTGGGCGATGCGCATCGATATTTTTCAACTACTATGCCGGAGTGGTATCGATTTCATTCATTCTGATACAGATGCAGTCTGGCTGAAGAACCCGATTCCCGAGTACTTTACGACACCGGGCTGCCACCTGGTTGCCTCACAGGGCACAACCTGGCCTGTTGATGTACTCGATAAACAGGGATTTGTTTTCTGTTGCGGCCTGTTTTACGTACAGAGTTGCAAACAGACACTGGCACTTTTTGAAGAGATCGCAGAGGACATTCAGAAAACGGGCGACGACCAGACATCCCTGAACCGGGTTATCCAACGCAAACAACTCAAATGGGACACCTTATACACTGAGTCCTATGACATGCACTTCCGGGATCAGTGTTTCAGGTGTTTTAACAAGACCGTGACGGGCTATTCCCCTGTCAACAAACTCAGTGTGGCGTTACTCCCTCAGCACCTGTTTCAGCGCCTACATATGCCGGGTCAGGATGCTTTTGTGAAGCACCTGTTCACTGAAAAGGACTCTGAAAGCAAAATTGACATGCTTTCCAGAACAGGTTGCCTATTCCTTGAGCACAGTCCAGACAGTACGAACCGGTCAGATACAGACCTGCCCCGAACCAGTACGAAAAGGATTATCCCTGCCATAACACACCGTAAAAAACGAATTCTCGTCTATGGCATGCAGTCCAGTGGAGCCTCGCTGTTTTCGTATTTTCTTTCGCAGAATCCCGACACCCTGAGCATTATCGACCTGAACAACCACAGGCTTGCGCCGGATCTTCCTGATGAATTCGATATTGTGCTCAAGGCGGTTGTCAGCACCCGTTGGTCATTGCAAGATCATATCGACAGTTTTCACCCCGACAAAACAATTCTGTTTATCAGGAACCCATGCCATAATTACTACAGCCTCATGGACAAGGCTTATGCCAACAAGAGTGGACTTCTGGACGAAAAGTTTAAACTGCTTGACCACTATTTCGAGGCACGGGAGCAATTTGACCTGACCCTGTTTTATGAAGATTTTATACTCGATTACAGTGGCACGATAGAAAAGCTGAATACCATTGGCTGTAAATATACTGAGGAACATTACAGGTTTTCCAGAACACCTCAGGAGATAGCTGACTTTAATATTAATAACAGCAACTGGTGCAGGGATAACCAGGCCGCCGAAGGTCCTGCAGGTGGCTGGGGAATGGGAAATATTCATTCGTCCGCTATCAAGCTGGAACTTTGCACGAAACCGATCACTTCCGAAATTATCAGCAGGGTCCGTACGGATTGCCCCGTCCTATACGCATATTACCAGGAATATAAAGCCCTCATTCCGAATTCCGGTATCGAACAGGAGCGCCTGCTCACAGAAACACAACATGCTGATACTGCGTAAAACCGAACTGTTTAGCTGAACAATGAAATTTCTTTGAAAACTAGAGTAATATTGCGCAGAATGGTACTTTTCGACTATGACCTGAGCTCCTGGGGAGCAAGACAATACCGGGTAAGAGTATATGTCATCCTTGCACAGATGCGCCCTGCAAAATCATTCAAACGACCCTATTGTGTCGATAAAGCAATAGCCTCATTTGTCTTGCTGACACTCTCTGCATGCTCCATGCAACCCATGCTTGAGCCTTTACATAATTCTGAAGCCCATCCTGCACGAACCCGAGCATGGGAATGCGAACGCAACTTCGCTTTCGTATCTCGCGAGGAAGGTAATGCCATGTGGTTGTTCCTGCCCGGACACGCCATACAGCTCCCCCGGGTAGACAGTCATTCCGGTAACCAATATCGTGGCAAGGATATAGTCTTCCAGCAGAACGATGGCCAGGCACAACTCGATGTATCCGGTTCACACTATGAACACTGCCACAACAACCCGCAGCGCGCCGCCTGGGAAGACGCCAAACTCAACGGCGTGGATTTCCGCGCGACCGGCAGTACGCCGGACTGGATACTGGAGCTTACGCTGGACGGCGATATGCAACTGGTCACTGGAGCAGATCATAAACACTATGACTTCACCACCCCCGAACCCGTGATTATCGAAAGCGCACGCAAGACCTTGTATTCCGCTCAAAACAAGTCGCACCAGATCATTGTCGAATTGAACGGTAAACCCTGTCGTGATCCCGTAACCGGTGAGACACGCGAGGTCACAGTAAATATCAGCCTTGATGACCGCCATCTGAAAGGCTGTGGAAGCGCGTTGCATTGAAGTACCCGGATACCGATAAAAACAGCCAAAACCTGTCCCGGGAGGTACACGTCTGGCACGTTGTGCCGGAGTCCGTCCGTGACCCTGCAATCCTGCAACACTGCCGCGACATACTCGACCCTGAAGAGCGGGAGAAACTCGGTCGCTTTATTCGACCTGATGACGGTCACCATTACCTGGTATCACACGCACTACTGCGCAGCGTGCTGTCATATTACGCCGATGTTGCACCTGCTGACTGGCGTTTCGCTCACGGTAAACACGGGCGCCCGGAGATTCAGCCCGACATGCAAAGCCCTTTGCGCTTTAACCTGACACATACCCGCGGGCTGGCGGCATGTGTTGTGACACGCGACGTGGATTGCGGCATCGATGCGGAACAGCTACACAAACGCAGCAACCCGCTGGGCGTTGCACAACGCATGTTTTCACCCCTGGAACTTGAAGCACTGGGTCAAAAAAGGGGAACGGATTTCCTGGAATATTTCTATCAAGGCTGGACACTGCGCGAAGCCTACGTCAAGGCGCGCGGTATCGGTATCAGTTTCCCGACCCGTCAACTCTGTTTCAATACCGAAGGTGAAAGGATTTCAGTGAAATTCGACGATAGCATCGATGACACCGAAAGGAACTGGTATTTCCAGCTGATCCGGCCGAATGCGACACATATTATCGCATTGGCCCTGCGCGACAACCCGGACGAGCACAGGCATGTCATTGTCAGTGAATGGGGACAGGGGCAATGGGGACAGGTTTGGCAACGGGGACAGATTTAAATCTGTCCCCGTTGCCAAACCTGTCCCCATTGCCCGTTGCAGATTCTACAGGAAGTTGAACAGGTTGAGATTCTGAACCTTGATAAAGGCCTGCTGGGCCGCCTGCAAGGTTACGCTCTGCTTGTTAAGGCGACTGGCCGCCTCCGCATAGTCCAGGTCTTCAACGATAGAGCGGGTATTTTCCAACTGGGAAATCAGCGCCACGTTGACCGTCTCCTGGCGATCGACGGCATTCTGGCGCGCACCCGTCGTGGCGCGAATGCCGGTAATGTTATTCATGGCCTTATCGAGCTGGTCAAGGGTGGCCGGGTTGGGGGTGTTTGCCTCAAGATCGTTGGCGAGCTTGTTCAATGTTGTAAAAACATCCTCGAATCCGCCACCTGAAGCCGGGATTTTCATAAACACATCAAAGCCGGAATCACCATCGGCGATCTGCCGCGCCGCCCCGACCTGGACAAAACGTTGTCCCTGGTCACCCACAAAGGAGAAAACACCAGCGCCATTATCCGTGAAGGGAGCCGTCTGACCCTGGAACCCGGCAAACAGGTATTCACCGGTTCCATCTGTACGATTGGCCAGCCCCTTCACCTCATCGAGGATCTGGCGGATTTCCTTTGCAATGCCGGTACGTTCCTCGGGACCGTTGGTATCGTTCAACCCCTGTATCGTCAACTCACGCGCACGCTGCAAGGCGTCACCGACCGCCGCCAGTGATGAATCCTCCAGTTCCAGGCGGCTGCGAATCGAATCAATATTACGCTGGTATTGCCGTGTCACCTTGAGTGATTCTGACAGACCTACCAGTTGTGCCGCCCCACTGGGATCATCAGAAGGCCGGTTGATACGCTTGCCGGAAGACAGCTGTTGCTGGGTGCGGAAAAGATCGGTCTGCCTGTCGATAATCGCACCAATGCCCTGCCGGAACATATTCAGTGTACCGATACGCATGATTACCTCCCCACCGCACTCAGCAAGGTCTGAAACGTGGTATTAGCCACGGTAACAACCTGCGCAATCGCGGAATAGGCCTGTTGGAAACGGATCAGGTTAGCCGCCTCCTCGTCCAGATTAACCCCGGATAAGGCATCACGCGATTCCTGGGCCTGGCTCTTGAGTGACGCCTGCGCCTTGGAGGTAATCTCTGCACTACGGGTTCGCGCCCCAAGGTCACTGATTAGCTGGCCATTGGCATCCTGGAAACTGGCATTACCATTTTCCATGGTTTGTGCAGATTGCAGGCCCGCCAGCAGCAGCGCATTGGTGTTATCACCTGAACCACTGGTATTGGCCGCAGCGACAAAACTGTCACCCGTCGCCGGTGTTCCGCTTATCCTGAAACGCATACCCGCCACGGTAAAACTGTTGCCACTGTCTGTGGCCGGGTTATACGCGAAGGAACCCGTGGCATCACCGGCATAGTTGAATTGCTGGGCAACCGCATCATAGGTAAAGGTGATACCTGAAACCAGCGGCGTAAAGGTACCATCCACCGACTGTAACTGAAGCGCGCCATCACCGCTATTGACAGGCAAGCCATTGGCATTGGTGGCCTCACTCAGTGTTGCCGGTGCGGCGGCAGCAATATCGCCGGGATCACTGATCAGCAGCGTCATACTGGGCGCACCGGCACGCGTCGGCGTAATCTGGAAACGATCACCGGCGACCGGTGTGCCCGATACGACAAAATTCAATCCTTCAGCATTGAACGGGTTGGCTGCCGTACCCGCCCCGGTCATGGTAACAGCCTGCCCATCACTGACGCGCGTCAGGCTGTAGGACGTGCCGTCAAAACCAAGTATGTAGTCACTGGTTGTCAAGTCCCGGATATTGGCGCTATCGAAAGTCGTTGTCACATTCCCGGTGCCGCTATTTGCCGCATGTGCTGACGTCAGTGGCTGGCTGAAAGAAAACATATCCACGCCCATCTGGCCATCCAGATCCATACCAAGATTCTGCTGGCGGTTGAATTCTGTTGACAGGGTAACGGCTATGCGCCCCAGCGCATTCTCCGCCTTGTTCAGGGACTGGTCGCGGAAATCCAGTAATGCACCCAGTTTTCCACCGGTAAGGTTATCGGTGATTTCTGCGGCAAAGCCTCCACTGACGATAGAAATTTCCGAACGGCGCACGTCAAAACCATTCTGGGTGATTTTCAGTGGTGAGGCGAGAAAGCCTGTCACCAGGGACTGACCGCTGCCGACAAATACGTTGAGGGAACCATCCGACTGCTCCACCGTACGCACGGATACCAGTTCAGATAACTTGCCGACCAGGGCATCCCGCTTGTCGAGTAAATCATTTGGCGCCTGGCCCGCTCCCTGTGTCGTTGCATCGAGGATATTACGATTGGCATCGGCAATGGCCGAGGTGATACCGTTTATTTCGTTAACCACCGTACCCAGGCCGTTGTTTATCTCATCTCGCATGGAACTCAATTGCTGATCCAGGCCCTGGATACGACCGGTCAAAGAGTCGGCCTCCGACAACACCAGCTGACGAACCGGTACAGAAGAAGGATTATTGGCAAGGTCCTGTACCGAATTAAAAAAGGTTTCCAGACCCGCACCCAGTCCAGCCTTGCTGTCACCCAGCAAGTTCGACAAGCGGCTTGAATAATTGAACAGGGTGTCATACTGCGCGCTTGTGCTGGTAGTGTCACGCAAACGGTCTGTTGTAAACTGGTCAAACAGGCGGTTGATGCTGTTAACCTGCACACCGTTACCAATATACCCCTGCCCGGTAAAGCTCGGTGGGCGTGTGCCCAGCTCAATGCGCTGGCGGCTGTAGCCATCCGTATTGACATTACTGATATTGTGACCGGCGACGGCAATGCCGCGCTGGAAAGCCTGTAGCCCGGAAGCCGCCGTGCCAAGTAGTCCTACTGCCATGATGCTGCCTCCTGAAGGTGAGAACTACCCAGAATCCGGTTGATCTTTCCGGCGTAATCCGGGTCTGTGGCATAGCCCGCATCGGCTAATGCACGGGTAAATGCCTGTGGGTCGTCAGCCTGGCGCAAGGCATCGTGATATTGCGGATTGCGCTTCAGGAAATCGACATAATCGCTGAAACTCTCCTGCGGTGAGCGATAGGCGCGAAACTGTGCGCGCTCCCTGCGCATCAGACCGTCCCTGAACTCAATCGTTTCGGTTGTTACCCGCGCGCCTTTCCATCCGGCATCCGCCTTGATACCAAACAGGTTGAAGCTGTTGTTCCCGTCCGTACCGCGGATCATATGTTGTCCCCAGCCGGTTTCCAGTGCCGCCTGGGCGAGCAAGACTTCCGGACGCGTGCCCAGTTCGTCGGCAGCTTGTCTGGCCTGGGGCCAAAGTTGGCGCACAAATGCCTGCGGGGTCTCGGGGTTAAAGGAGACGCGGCGGCCCGGGGTTATCGTTAAGGGGACAGATTTAAATCTGTCCCCGTCCTGCTTGTCCCCGTCCTGCTGCGGGGTGGAAGGGGACAGATTTAAATCTGTCCCCGTCAGCTTCGTCTGTTTTGTACCCGCATCATAACTGTCCTGCTTATGTAACTGCTTCACCATCATCTCCGCCAGGCCAATACCTTTGCCCTCACTCATTTTGATGGCAATCTGCTTGTCGAACATGGCCTGGTAGGTTTTGGTGTGTTCATTATCCAGCATGCTTTCACCGAGACTGGCGTCACGCATGCTTTTCAGCATCATCTGCAGAAACAGCGCTTCAAACTGGCTGGCCACCTCACGCAGTGTTTCCTCGCTATTACCATCCGAGCGGGCGCGATTGCGCAACACATTAAGACCCTGGAAGTCTGTATAAACATCAGTCTGGAGCACACCCTGGGTCACTGTCCTGCCCCGCCTAGATCACGATCAGTTCGGCGCGTAACGCGCCGGCGCCCTTGAGCGCCTGGAGGATGGAAACCAGGTCTGCCGGTGTCGCCCCGACGCGGTTCACCGCATCAACGACATCCTGCAGGGTGACACCCGAATCAATCAGGAACATATGATCGCCCTCCTGCTTCACATCGACATCACTCTTTCCGGTCACTGCTGTTGTGCCGGAAGAGAAAGCACCCGGCTGGCTGACCTGCGTGGCTTCGGTTACTGTCACAACCAGCGAGCCGTGTGAAACTGCGGCGGGCAGGATACGCACCTTGTCACCGATGACGACCGTACCCGTACGTGAATTGATAATCACACGCGCCGCCGCTTCGCCTGGCTCGACCACAATATTCTCGACCATCGAGGCGAATGCGACCCGTTGGGATGGGTCATGCGGTGCACTGACCCGGATAGAAACCGCATCAAGCGGATGGGCGATCCCGGAGCCGACTGTCCGGTTAATCGCCTGTGCCAGGCGGGTAGCCGTCGTGAAATCAGAACGGTTCAGATTGAGGGTAATGGAATCCCCGGTTAAAAACGGGTTGCGAACCACGCGTTCCACCGTGGCGCCGTTGGGTATGCTACCGACACTGGGTATATTCACGGTCACGCTGGAACCGTCACTACCCGAAGCATTCAGACCGCTGACCAGCAGGTCGCCCTGCGCCATGGCATAAACACGTCCGTCTGCGCCTTTAAGCGGCATCATCAAAAGACTCCCGCCGCGCAGACTTTTGGCATTGCCGATAGAAGACACGGTGACATCAATCGTCTGACCGACTTTCGCAAAGGCCGGGAGCGTTGCGTGGACGGCAACGGCGGCGACATTCTTTAATTGTGGATCGGTTCCACCGGCCGGCAGGGTAATACCGAACTGCTGCAACATGTTCTGCAGGCTTTGTACGGTGAAAGGCGTCTGGCTGGTTTGATCGCCACTGCCATCGAGGCCGACAACCAGCCCGTACCCGACCAGCTGGTTATCACGCACACCGGCCAGGTGGGAAAGATCCTTGATTCGCTCCGCACTCGCAGTGCCTGTCAGCAGCACAAGTGTTATAGCAACCAGTATCTTGTACATCATCGTCTACCGCCTTGTCAGAAGGGCCAGATCGGGCTGTTAAAGAATTTCGCCAACCAGCCCATTTCGTTGGAATCAGCAAGGAAACCCTTGCCACTATAGGTAATGCGTGCATCGGCAATCTGGGTCGATACCACTGTATTCCGTGTACTGATATCCTGTGGACGCACAATGCCGGAAATCTGGATAAATTCCTCACCCTTGTTCAGGGTCAGCCATTTCTCGCCACGGATAACCAGGTTGCCGTTGGGTAATACATCGGCAATGGTCACGGTGATATTGCCCGACAGGCTGTTACTCTGACTGGCATCGCCCTTGCCTTCGAACTTGTTCGCGGAGCTGAGGTTTGCGGCCAGTGTATTATTGCGGTTGCTGTCCAGTGGGAGTATGCCCGGCGCATTGAAAGTGGGTGTTGCCCCCAGGATTGTCGGGCTGGCGATTGTCGTGTCCTGACTCTTGTCAGTCGTCGTTGTAGCAGACTTTGAAGCCGACGTACTCTCTTGCAGTACCACGGTAATGATGTCACCGATACGGCGCGCCTTCACGTCTTCAAACAGGCGTACATCACGTGCTGCCTGGTAGATAGAACCGTCCTTGCTCTCTTCACTGATATATGCGCGAGGCAGGGTGGGACGGTAGCTGTCCTTTGGTGGCGGGGTGGTCGCACAACCGCCCATCGTCAATAATACGGACAGTGCCAGCAGCAACTTTATCGGGTTCGCCCATCGAATGATCATGTCAGCCTGCCTGTTCAGTCCTGCTCAGAGATTATTGGTGACAAATTGCAACATGCGGTCACTGGTCTGGATTGCCTTGGAGTTCATTTCGTAGGCGCGCTGTGTCTCAATCATATTCACCAGTTCTTCCACCACGTTGACATTGGAGGTTTCCAGCGAACCCTGCACTACCGAACCAATGCCGTTGAGACCCGGCGTCCCCGTGGTAGGCGAACCACTCGAGGCGGTTTCCAGAAAGAGGTTCTGGCCGACAGCCTGCAAACCCGTCGGGTTGATAAAATCTGCCAGCTGGATACTGCCGAGCTGGGTCGGTGCGGCACTACCCGGCGTCAGGGCTGACACCACGCCGTCCGAACCGATGGTAACGGTGGTCGCATTGCTTGGTATGGTGATCGCCGGTTGCAAAACCAGACCATTGGAATTGACCAGTTGCCCGGTCTCATCCAGCTTGAATGAACCATCACGACTGTAGGCAATATTACCGTCAGGTTGAAGAATCTGGAAAAATCCCCGGCCCTGGATCGACATATCGAGGCTGTTGCCCGTCTGCACGATATTACCCAGTGTCTGGATTTTTTCCGTCGCCACGGTACGAACACCGGTACCCAGCTGAAGCCCCGTGGGCAAACGACTGTTCTGTGACGACAGTGCGCCGACCTGGCGTACGTTCTGGTACATAAGGTCTTCAAACACGGCACGGTCACGTTTGAAACCGTTGGTGTTGACGTTAGCCAGGTTGTTGGAGATCACGCTCATGCGTGTCTGTTGTGCTTCAAGACCTGTTTTTGCGATCCATAGTGCCTTGTTCATAGGGTAATACCTCGGTTAATCTGTCCTGACGCTAGCCCATGTTCATCAACTGGGTGGCTTTCTCGTCCATTTCCTTGGCTGTCTTCATGATTTTTATGCTCATTTCGTACTGGCGAGCCAGCGCGATCATATCGACCATCGCATCCATGCCATTCGCGTTGCTGTTTTCAAGCGCCCCGCTGACCAGGGTGACATCGGTACTCGCCGGCGCCGTTGTACCGTCGCGCATGCGCAGCAGGCCGTCTTCTCCCTTGAGCATGTCGCCCGGACGCGGAGAAACCATTTTGATACGCGCCACCTCGGTCAGCGTCGACGGTGTTTGACCAATGGCACGTACACTCACGGTCCCGTCGGTGCCGATTTCAAGATCTTCGTACTCGGGAATCACCACAGGACCCCCTGTACCCAGTACAGGATGACCGGCCGATGTAACAAGCTGACCATTGATATTGACTTTCAGGCTGCCGGCGCGGGTGTAGGCCTCGCTGCCATCCGGTGCCTGCACGGCCAGCCATCCCTGCCCGCTGACAGCTACATCGAGCATACGCCCGGTCGTCTGTATCTGGCCTTTTTTACCACTCACACCCGCGCTCTCGATCTCGGTAAAGGCACGGCTTTCAAAGCCCGGGCCTCGGAGCATCTGCGCACGGAAGTTTTTCATGTCGGCCTGAAAGCCTACCGTGTTGGCATTTGCCAGATTGTTACTGTTAACCGCCTGTGAACGCAGCAGTTGTTTGGCTGCATTCGCGGCGACAAAAACGACCCGATCCATGTGCTACGCTCCAGTCAGTGGTTAACGGATATTGATAATGGTCTGGGTAATCGTATCCGCGGTGGTAATCACCTGGGCATTTGCCTGGAAATTACGCTGCGCCGTGATCATGTTGACCAGCTGTTCAGTGAGGTCCACGTTGGAACCTTCCAGTGCGCCGGACTGCACTAACCCGGCGGAACCGGTACCCGGCGCCCCGACCAGCGGCGCTCCCGAATCGAAAGTCTCGGCCCAGCTGGTGTCGCCCAGCTGGCGCAGACCCTGTGCATTATTAAAGGTAGCGATAGCGACCTGTCCCAGCGTGCGTGACTGACCGTTGGTGAAACGCGAGGTAATCACGCCGGTATCGCTGATATCGATACCGCTCAATCGCCCGGTCGCGAAACCGTCCTGGGTCAACGCATTGACACTGAAGGGACTGCCGAATTGAGAGGTACTCTTGTAATCAACATTGACCGTCATCGCTGCCGCACCACCCGCCGGGGTAAAGGTCATACTGGTCGGTGTGCCAGCAACGATTGATCCGGTACTGTCAAAGGTCAGGGTTTCCCCGGCCGGTGCGCCGGCATTTACCTGGTTACCATCCACGTACTGGAAGACATCCCAGTTATTCGGCGAGGTCTTGCGGAAATACATGGTATTCAGATGCGGTGAACCCAGACTGTCGAATACCGTCAGTGACGTCGAGTTGTTGTAGGAACTGGCATTGGTCGGATCGAATGCCGCCGTCGGTGGTGTGGCCGAGGCATCAAGGTTGGCCTGTACATCGATTTTTGTCGTCGCTGATGGCGCGATATCCGACCTGTCCAGCTTCAGGGGCCCGGTAGCGCCGGTAATATTGCCGCTGCTATCCGCCTGGAATATGGTCAGCTGTTGTTGCTGATTGTTCACCACAAAGCCATTTCGGTCCACGCCCAGTGCCCCGGCGCGTGTGTAGGCGTTGGTGCCATTGTCGTTCATGATGAGGAAACCCTGACCGCTGATCGCCAGGTCCAGGTTATTGTCCGTGAAGCCGACGTTGCCCTGGGTAAATTGTTGTGAAACCGAGGATATCCGCACACCGGTACCAATGGCGTTCGAGGTAACACCCAGGTTCGATGTTGCAAAAACATCTGAAAACTCTGCGCGTGACTTCTTGAAGCCCGTGGTGCTGGCGTTGGACACGTTGTTACCAATGATCCGCAAATCTGCGGATGCTGCGTTTAAACCACTCAGTGCTATACGAAACGGCATGGTGTATCTCCTTCAGCCAATCGATTAGAGGATCTGCCTGACTTCCTTGAAGTCCAGCGACCCGATACCATTCAGATCCAGCAACAGCCCACCGCTGTTACTCAATGTGACACTTCTGACTTTCGACACCAGCAGCGTATCGACCGCTTCGTTACGGCCATCAACACTGGCATCGGTTTTCACAAAATAATTGCCCGGCGTGGCGTAGGTTCCGTCATTACGGCGTCCATCCCACTTGAAATCAACATTACCCGCTGCCTGCGAGCCAAGATCGATCCGGCGCACCAGCTGGCCGGCCTGGTCGAATACGCTCACCTTCACATCACCACTGGCGGCCGGTAACACCGCACTGCCCTGGATAGCGCCACCCGGCTCCAGCGCCGCAACGCCGGTTGGTGCGAGTACAGAATGGCCGATCAGGCTGGATGCCTGCAGTGCCTGGTTGGACACCAGTGAGGCGCTGAGTTGCTTGAACCCGTCGTTCAGTTTACTGATGCCATCCACCGTAGAGAACTGGGCAATCTGGTTGAGAAAGGCGGCGCTGTCCTGTGGCTTCAAAGGATCCTGGTTCTGAAGCTGGGTTGTCATCAGCTTCAGAAACTCGGCCTGGCCAAGTTGCTTTTTCCCCTTCCCCTTGTTCAGATCCTGCACGGTTCTGAAATCAATACCCTGTGTTCCGTTCTGTGTATCAATCATGGGATTGTCCTGTGTATCGTCTGTTCAGTTAACGCCCAAGCCGCAGTGTTGCCAACATCAGCTGCTTGGAGGTATTCAACACTTCGACATTGCTTTCGTAAGCACGCGAAGCGGAAATCATGTTCGACATTTCATCCACTACGTTGACATTGGACAGAAAGATATTGCCGTTCTTGTCAGCCAGCGGGTGATCGGGTTCGTAGCGTTTTTCCAGTGGCGTGGTGCTGTCGACAATACCCTTCACCTCGACGCCATAACTCACCTTGTCACCCTGAAAGGATTTCATCATGGCGGAGAAAACCGGGCTGCGGGAACGGTAGGTGGTGGCCTCGCTGCTGCCGACACTCTGCGCATTGGCGAGATTACTGGCCGTCACGTTCAGTCGAATCGACTGCGCGCTCATGGCCGAACCGGAAATACTGAAAATGTTAAACAAGGACATTTATTGATCTCCCTTTATCGCGAATCTCAGGCCCTTGATTCTCCCGGTCAGGAAACTCAGGGTCGACTGGTAGCGGATCGCGTTCTCGGTAAAACGGGCTTTCTCCTGCTGGGAATCGACCGTATTACCGTCCAGCGAGGGTTGTGTGGGTGTACGGTAGAGAACTTCAGGAGAAGATGTGCCAGCGCCTGTCCCGGTAATGTGATTACCATGGGTGGTCTTCAGGGCAAGCTGTTCACCACCGGCCTTCGACAGGACCGACCTGAAATCGATATCCCGCGCCTTGTAGCCGGGCGTATCCGCATTGGCGATATTGGAGGCCAGCAAACTGGAACGCTTGCCATACAGCGCGAGCTTCGCTGGCATATCCCCGAGTGCTTTGTCGATACTGATTGGCATATTGCCTCCGTAATACCTGGTTTGCAGGAACTACAGCAACAGCTGTGCCAGATGTCATATATTTCAGGGGATCAATAGCTTACAAGGGATGCCTGGGGTTCGGCCGGTTGCCGGCGGCAAGTGCTGACCGCCTGGCGGCAAGATCCGGCAAGACACCGGCTTACTTCTTGCGGTACACCACGCCGCGCGGGCAACGCACCATATCGAAGGCCTCGGAATACTGTGAAATCGATTCCGAAGCACCAAGGAACAGGTAGCCTTCCGGGTTAAGGGTATCCGCCATGCGGGAAAGAATATCCTTCTTTGACTCGCTGGAAAAATAGATCAATACATTACGGCAGAAAATAATATCGAACTTGCCCAGACCCGCGTAACTGCCTTGCAGATTTGCCACGGTAAAACGTACGCGCCGGCGTATTTCCTCGCGCACCTGCCAACGCTCTTCCCAGTGCGTCGTATCACGCAGGAAATAGCGTTGTTTCAGCTCATCCGGCAAACCACGGGAAAGCTGCATGGGATCGTAATAGGCCGCTTTCGCTTCTTCGAGGACGGCCGTGGAAATGTCGGTAGCGGTAATCTGCACATCGGTCAGCTTGCCCGGATTACGCGACAGGTATTGCTGGATGACCATGCTGATGGAATAGGGTTCCTGCCCGGTAGAACAGGCCGCCGACCAGATCCGCACACTACGCGACCGGCCTTCCGACAAGGCCGGCAGCACGGTGTCTTCAAGAATGGAAAACGGGTGTTTATCACGAAACCAGAAGGTTTCGTTGGTGGTCATGGCTTCAATGACACGCTCGCGCAGTACCCCGCCCTGGCGTTCACGGCGTAATTTACCTACCAGCTCACCGAGGCTGCCGCCGCCGTTTTCCCGCACCAGTTTACCCAGGCGACTCTGAACAAGGTAGTGCTTGTCCTTGCCCAGCAGAATGCCACAGGCCTCCTCCAGGAAAAGGCGAAACGCTTCGTAGTCATCAGACCTGATACTCGACAGTGACAAACGTGGATTTCCTTTTCAGGGAGCCTGCAGGCGTTGCAAACCCCGTCTAGCCGGCCTTGGCATCCTGCCAGGACCTTAGCCGTGTCAGCACGGTTTTGGCCAGCACGTCCGGCTGGAACTTGGCGATAAAATCGTTGGCTCCGACTTTCTCGACCATGGCGTTATTGAACACGCCGCTCAGGGAGGTATGCAACAGGATATGCAGCTTCTCAAGACGCGGATCCTTGCGCACTTCGGTGGTAAAGGTATAACCATCCATTTCCGGCATCTCGATATCAGAGATCACCATGAACAGTCGCTCGTGCAGGGGCAGCTCAACATCATCCTCGGCCCACTGCTGCAATTGTTCCAGCGCCTTTTTCCCGTCCTTGACCAGCACACACTCGATACCCAGCTTGTCGAGCGTGCGTTTGATCTGGTTACGCGCTACCGAGGAGTCATCGGCCACCAGGATAATCGGCTTGCGTTCATCTTCCTGTTCCCCGGCCTCATCAACAAATTCCTGTGAAACTTCTTCATTCCAGCCAACCACTTCGGCCAGCACCTTTTCCACATCGATGATTTCAACCAGTTCACCATCCACTTTGGTCACAGCAGTCAGGTAATTGTCATTGCCGATGCCCTGTGGCGGCGGGAGTATATCGGACCAGTTCATGTTCACGATGCGGTCCACGCCGCCGACCAGGAAGCCCTGTACATACTGGTTATATTCGGTCACGACAACGAATTTCTCTGACGGATTCTCTACCCCCGAACCGCCGATCGCCCGATCCAGATCCATCATGGTAATCGTACGGCCGCGCATATTGGCCACACCACGCACCACCGGATGCGCATCGGGAATGATCGTCAGCGGTGGACACTGGATCACTTCCTGAACCTTGAACACATTAATTCCAAACAACTGCTTGCCGGCAAGACGGAACAACAGTAATTCCAGCCGGTTGTGGCCGGCCAGCTGGGTTCGCAGATCAACATTGGCCAAAACACCGCTCATCGCGCTCACTCCCTTGTGTACAGTAACAATTTCTCGAACGGGCTATCGGCGCGGCACGACGAAGCTTGACCGTCAAACAGGTATGGCACACGAATTGCAATTTCCCCGGACAAGCATTGATGAGGTAAAGGGAAACATCATGAACCCGACAAATTTCATTCGTATTTTCATGCTATTGGCAATCGGTGTCGCGTACAGCGCGACAGGCCGGGCCGGACAGGCGGCAAGTACGTGGCAAGACCGTGCCGCCATTCGCAGTACGGCGGAAAGCTACCTGCACAGTCTGATCCAGGGAAAACATCAGGGACAGCGCACCGAAGTTCGCCTGGGGCAGCTGGACCCACGCCTGCGACTGAAAGCTTGTCGCGGCGCACTGGAAGGCTTCACACCATCTGGCAGCCGGTCGCTTGGCAACACCACCATTGGCGTCCGTTGTACCGATGCCGGTAGCTGGAGTCTCTATGTCCCGGCCCGTATCGATGTCTTCGCCCCGGTCCTGGTCGCCCGCCAGCCGCTGATGCGTGGCGCCGTGGCCCGGGTGGCGGATTTCGAACCGGTAGAACGCAACCTCGCCAGCCTGCCCTACGGTTACTACACCGATCCGCACGACATCGCCGGTATGGTGGTGAAACGCACCATAACCGCTGCCACCGTTGTCACGCCCCAGATGCTGCAGGCGCCGAAACTCGTCAGGCGCGGTGAACATGTTGTTATTATTGCAGAAACCGGGAACCTGAGTATCCGCAGCAGTGGCAAGGCGCTGGGGGATGGCAAATCCGG
>JALWRY010000026.1 GCA_027080445.1 Thiohalobacter sp.
GGGGACGTTTTTGGGGTCGCTACCGGTGGTATACGCCCATTTCTCCCCGCTCGTGGCCGGGTAACAGATGATCACGGGGGTGGCGCCCACCAGGTCATCCCAGCGTGCTTCGTACAGGTTCATGATCTGTTGCGATTGCTCGTCGGTCGCCAGCCCAAACAGGATGGCCAACAGGTTGCCAAAGGCAAAATAGCGGAAATCCATTCGACCGGGGCCCAGGTTGCCGACGAAATACCCGGCATTTTCCGGTACCCAGCCATCGATCCAGGTGGGAATCGATTCGGGGAAAATATTCAGCAGGTTGATGGCGTCCACACCGAATTCCTCGGAACGGAAACGGTGGATTTCGTTGAGGCGGTAGCGGTCCAGCCAGTAGTACATGCGCACATAGGAGCGCAGTGTCTGCAGGCGGCTCTTGACGTTGGACAACAGCGCCTTGTTGGCTTCGTTCACGATCAGCAGTTCCTGTGCGGTATACAGCATGCCGTAGAACAGGGACTGTATTTCCAGGGGGTGGCCGTAAACGCCCATGCGGCGATCGATCATGAACGAGGCGTCAGGCACCAGCATGGCCGGGGAGGTCTCGAAGCTCTCCTGCATATACAGTTCCAGCGCCAGGCGCATGGTCTTCTGCATTTCCGGCCGGTGGGCAAAGTCCATATCGCCGGTGGTGACGACATAGGCGCGCAACAACAGCATCCACCACATGGCGGAATCGACCGGGGCTACGCGGCCGATGGCGCGATCACCGAAATCGGCGGTGGCCTTGCCATCATGACGGGGAATACGGAAACTGGCCGGCATCAGGCCCAGGGCGCAACTGTGACCGGCCATGACACTTTGCTGGCCGCACAACTCGACAACCAGTTGCAGGAAGTCGCGGACGATCTCGCTCTTGCCGTCCATGAGAAACACGAAAGCGCTCGGCACGAAATCGCGGACAAAACACTCTTCGTAATTGGAGGCCTCGACCGTATCGTCCACCGCCGCGGCGGTACCGACCGGTTGCCCCTTGTGCGTCAGCACAGCGCTATTCAGCACCTGATAGGCTGAAGCCAGAGCCTCTTCAATTGTCATTTTTCCTGCCCGTGATTTGTGGAATTCCCTTTATATCACGGTATCGGCATGCCGATAAAAAATCTGTACCCGGATTTCAGCCTTTGGCAGGGTCAGCTTCCGAACCTTTCAGCGGTTCTCCACCCCGGGCGTAGCATTCTTTTTCGGGCACGTAGATGTAACCCCGCCCGCGGCAGTCGTTAGCGCCGGTACAGGCATTAAAGGCCGTGGTACAGGCCGTGGTGCCTTTGCATTCGTTTATCCCCCAGCAGGCGATTTCGTCGCCTTCGGCTTTCTGCACGAAGACATCGACGGACTTGTACATGCCGTAAAAGGCCGCTGCGGCGCCGGCGCTCAACGCGGCGCCGGTCGCGGCCCGCCGAGCGAGATCGACTTCCCCGGGCTTGTCAGCCGGGGCCTGGCCGCTTTCCGATGCGCAGACACCGGTACGCCGGCCGTTGATCACATCCCAGAGACTGCCCGCCACCAGGATGCCAAGCCCGACATACACCAGCCAGGGCAGCGGGCGTAAGCCTGTGACCATAAACCACAGGGCGGCGCTGCCGAGGATGCCGCCGCTCAGGCTCAGCCAGAAAGGCGCAAGCCGGCCATGCGCCCGCGCCGAGCGGTACAACATGAACAGGCTGAACCCGACAAACCCGACAAACAGGGGGAACAGGTAGGCATCGTGGACCAGAAAGCCGAGCCCGGCGGCGCCCAGCATGCTCAGGACCACGGGCAGGCCCAGGCAACAGGCTGCCGCGACACCGGCGCCGATCAGCCCGGCAAACTGTTTAAAAAAGTCTTTCATGGCATCTCCTTGCGCACATCACAATAACATTCAACCCGCACAACAGGACAGTTGGCTGACGTCCTTGTTGAAGGTCTGGGCACACAGCTTCAGGCCCTCGACCATGGTCAGGTAGGGGAACAACTGTCCGGCGAGGTCTTCCACGGTCATACGGTTGCGTATGGCCAGCACGGCTGTCTGGATGATTTCACCCGCTTCGGCGGCGAGCACCTGGGCGCCGATCAGCCGGCCCGTGTCTTTCTCCGTCACCAGCTTGATAAAACCGCGGGTGTCGAAGTTGGCGAGCGCACGTGGCACATTTTCCAACTCCAGGGTACGCGAATCGGTTTCTATCCCCTGTTCATTGGCCTGTTGTTCGGTCAGCCCCACGGTGCCTACCGCCGGCTCGGTGAACACCACGGCCGGCATGGCGGTCAGATCAAGTGCGGCATCGCCACCGGTCATGTTGATCGCTGCACGCGTACCGGCAGCGGCCGCCACATAAACGTACTGCGGCTGATCGGTACAATCGCCGGCCGCGTAGACATGATCCACCGAGGTTCGCATGTGATCGTCAATGGTAATGGCGCCATTGCGGCCGGTTGCGATGCCGGCCTTGTCCAGATCCAGTCGTTCGGTGTTCGGCTGGCGTCCGGTAGCGACCAGTAACTGATCACAGCGGATCTCGCCAGCTTTGGTCGGCAGGATGAACTGCTTGCCATCGTACGCCACCGAATCGGGCAACGTGTGCAGGAGCACCTGTGCGCCCTCTTCCTCGAAGACCTTGACCAGGCCTTCGCCGATGGCCGGGTCTTCTTTCGACAGGAACACACTGCGCGCCAGGATGGTGACTTTGGCGCCGAGCCGCAGGAAAGCCTGTGCCAACTCCAGGGCGACCACCGAAGCGCCGATGACGACCAGGTGCTCGGGGATTTTTTCCGCGATCAGTGCCTCCGTGGAAGTCCAGTACGGTGTGTCTTTCAGGCCCGGAATAGCCGGAATTGCCGGCCGCGCGCCGGTGGCAAGCAGAATACGGTCCGCCGTCACGGTTTTTTCCGAACCATCGGCCTGGCTGACAATCAGGGTGTGTGTATCCTGGAAACGCGCCCAGCCACGCAACAGATTAATCCCCGGGTTGGATTCCAGAATGCTTTCGTATTTCGCATGACGCAGTTCCTCGACGCGAGCCTGCTGCTGCCTGACCATCGCGGTACGATCGATGGTCGGCTGATGAAGCGGGATACCCTCAAAATCGTGGTGTGCCTGCAGGTGCGCAATGTGTGCCGCGCGGATCATAATCTTGGACGGTACACAACCCACATTCACGCAGGTGCCGCCGATGACTTCGCCGCCCTCGATAATGGTGACCTGGGCACCGCCCTCAACCGCCTTGATGGCCGCAGCAAAAGCGCCGGAACCGGTACCGACGATGGCGACTTTCAACTCATCGCCATTACCGCCGCTCATAACTTTACCCTCATCGTCCAGCAGGCTGGCACCATAACCTTTGGATTCAACTGCCTTGAGCAACTGGCCTGGATCAACCTCGCCTGCGCTTTCCACTTTCGCCAGTCCTTCGTCAAAGGAGACGGAGGCTTTTACACCCGCCAGGGCATTGAGGGCTTCCTCGGCGCTTTTCGCGCAATGCTCACAGGTCATGCCGGTGATTTGCAGCTTGAGTTTTTTCATTATTTCCTGACCATTGACGGGTATCCGGCATTTGCCGTGGCGTCAGTCAAGGCTTTGACCTTAACCTTGTCGGGATCAAACGTTACAGTCGCGGTTTTACTGGCGTAATCCGCGCTGGCCTGAATGACGCCGGGAACTTTTTTCAGTGAATACCTGACCGTTATCGGACAGGTGCCACAGGTCATACCAGGAATATCCAGGGTAACGGTCTTTGTTCCGGCGGCCTGTGCAAGTGGTGAAATCGGTGATGTGATTGCCACAATGGCAACAAGCAATGAGAACAGTAATGCACGAATCATCTTGTGACTCCTGTAAAGGTGTACTGGCAAGGGCTCAGGTGAAAAACAAGGTGGCATAATAGGGAAAGGTCAGTAGCGCAATCAGTAGCACGGTAACGACCCAGAAGATCAGACGCTGGTTACGTCGCGTGGCGGGTACAGCGCAGGCGTCGCCTGGCGCACAGGCAGCCGGCACCAGGTAGAGCTTGCGGAAAGCCAGAAACAGGAACACCAGGGTGATAGTGATAAAAACAGGCCGGTAGGGTTCCATCGCCGTCAGCTTACTGATCCAGGTTCCGCCGATACCCAGCGCCAGTAATAGCAGCGGGCCAACACAGCAGACGGAAGCGCCAATGGCGGCTATCACCGCAGCGATCATCCGCCGATTACCGGTTTTTGTGGTCGTTTCAATGGGAGGCACGATCCTATTCCCGGACACAGTACATGCTGTGTAATTTACCAGCTGTACCATGGTACGGAGTCAAGCGGGTGACCACTAATATTTCAGCGGAACCAGCTTTCAGGATGCGTCAAATATTCCGGGTCGCAGGGTAAAACAAAAACGTGCGCCCTCCCCCGGTTGGCTGTGCGCCCGGATTTCACCACCATGGCGATGGATAATCCGCTGCACCGTCGCCAGGCCAATCCCGATACCGGGGTAGGTTTCCTGTGAATGCAGTCGCTGGAAAGGGGTGAACAGTTGTTCGGCATAGGCCATATCGAATCCCGGCCCGTTATCCTCGACAATGTAAACCCAGCCTTCTCCGCGGGGTTCGCAGGAGAAACTGATGCGTGGCTGCGGACACCCGACGGTATATTTCCAGGCATTACCCAGCAGGTTCTCCAGCACTGACTCAAGCAGGGAGATATCGCCATACGCGGTAATACCCGGCTGGATAGCCACGGACGGCCGGTGCGCGGGATCGGCGACACGTAATTCCTCGACGACTTCCTCGGCCAGCCGGGACAAGTCGACAGTGGTGCGTTCCAGTACGCCGCGCGAGCTACGCGAGAGTTTCAGCAAACCCTCGACCATTTCTGTCATGCGCCGGCAACCGTTCTCGATGCGATGGATATAATCCCGGGCAGATTCGTCCAGGGTATGGCCATATTCTTCTTTCAGGGTTTCACTGAAACCTGAGATGGCGCGTAGCGGTGCGCGAAGATCGTGCGACACAGAGTAACTGAATGTCTCCAGCTCCTGGTTGGCGGCCTGCAGTTCGGCGGTTCGTTCCTCGACCCGGAGTTCCAGGCCGGTATGCGCCTCCTGGAGGCGTTCCTCATTTTCCTGGAGCGTGGCGAATGCGCGTTCGCGCTCTTGCAGCAGTTTTTCCACTTCACGGGTACGGTGTGCGATTTGGCGGCGTAACTGCTGGTTCCAGAACAGAATGGCAAGATACAGCAGCGCAATAACAATACCGATACCCATCACCCAACGCATGACGACCGTACGATCCAGCACCTCTGCGGGGGAACGCATCAGCCACTTGCGCAGGATCAGGCTGTTCTGCTCAGGGCTTACCGCTGTCAGCAGGTGGTTGATCAGGTCGATCAGACCCGACCATTCGGCACGCGCCGCAAACTGTAAGGGGATATCGGAATCGGACAGCAGCGCGGCCGCCCGAACACCGCTCAATCCCCCGGATTCCAGTTCGTTGAGTGCCGGCGTAGCGGCCAGCAGCGCCACGTCGGCGCGCCGGTCGACGACGGCCTGCAAGGCCTGTTGAAAATTCTCGACAGCAAGCAGGCGATCATGGCGCCGGGCATTCAGTTGCAACGGCGCAAGACCACCGCGCCGCACAGCGATGATTTTCTCGTCAAGTTCGTCAATACTACCGGAATAATGAGCTTCATTGCGGGAAAACATCAACAGTGAGGTATGGTGGTAGGGCCGGCTCAGCACAACCCCGTTTGAATGTTTACGTGTGTTGGCCACGGCTGCTACCAGGTCGACCTTGCCGTCATGCAACATGTTCAGCAACTGCGCCTGGTCATCGCCCACCACCCGCTCAAAACGCAGTGCGGTACGTTGTGCGATCAACTCAAGGTAGTCGGCGGCAATACCGGCGTGCTGTCCCTTGCCATCAATAAAATCGAAGGGAATATTGTTGCGCTGCACGCCAACGCGCACCCGCCGATGGCCGGCCAGCCAGCGCCGGTCCGCTGCACTGAGGCGCGTCCCCAGGCTGGGCACCTGCTCGGCGCGTACCGGCAACCAGCGGGTAAAAATCGCCTGTTTTTCCGCGGGGGAAATGGCCAGCAACGCCTTATCTACCAGGCGCGCCAGTATGGCCCAGTCTTTACGCACGGCGAAGCGCTGTCCATTTTGCTCCATATCGAACGCGGCGTTGATCTTGAGGTTGCCAAGACCATGCCGGCTCATCAGGTAGGTATTGATGCCCAGCACGCCGATATAGGCATCGGCCTCCCCGCTGGCCACGGCGCGGAGGCCCGCGAGGGGTGTTGCCACAAAGTACGGTTTAATCGCCGGGTAGCGTTGCAGAGCCTGCTGTGAGGATGAATACTGTTTCACCAGCGCCACGCGCATCTGTGCAAGGCGCTCGGGGCTGGTCAATCCCGGTGTCTCGTCGCGGGTCACGATCACCAGTGGCGTGGGGATATAAATCTCGCTGAAGCTCAGGTAGGCCTCGCGGTCGGGCAACCGGACGGTGGTGGGGATCAGGTCGATCCGGTGTGCGCGCACGGCAGTAAGTATCTGTGGCCAGGAGAGTCCCGGCACCACTTCAAGACGTATCCCCAGGCGGTCGGCGACCTGCTGGCAGAATTCAGCGGCAACCCCTTGAAACCGGCCCTGTTTATCAAAAAAGGAATAGGGCGCGTAGCCACTGTCCACACCCACGCGGATAACCGGGTGTTCCTGTAACCAGCGCTTTTCCTGGTCAGATAAGGTCAGTGCCGCCTGGGGTGAGGCATCGGTGTAGCCAGACAGGACGATCAGACCGCTGAGAAAAATCAGTGACTGTAATAGTGGACGCCATCGGGTGATCAGCTTGTCGACCATGAGTTTGGTGCCAATCCCTGTCTGTCTGGCGTTTACCAGAGTCTAGCCTACGGGCAAGGTATTACCAACTGCACGCCCGGCCGGATCGGGGCTTATTGACCAACGGGGTGTGTCACCAGATCTCCCAGTCGTTTTCTTAGTCTTTCCGCACGAGGATACGGGATCTGGTAAACCCGGCCATCCAGCCGGGCATGCAGGTCGGAAATGACAGATGCGTTATCACCGGAAGCGTCGGCCAGGTCGAACCAGAGCAGCATTTTCCTGTCCTGCTCAACCGTATGCGCCGTGATCCTGAGACCATCCCATGTCTCGTAGATGGCGTTTACCGCGGTCGATTCCGGCAGCTGAATCGCCTTGTGAACAAAAACATCGTCCATTTTCAGTGCGGACAGCCCTCTTGCCAGGGGGTTTACCTGTACGCCCTGTTTCAGGGCAGCCCCTTCGGGGAGATTCATGACATGGTAGTTTGCAGCCCCCTGGCGTGATTTCTCCACCACCAGGCGACTGCCATCCGGCTGGATGATCGTGACACGTTTGACGCGTTTCGGTTTGATATGGATAAACTGTCTGTCAACCCAGTCGACCGGCCTTGGCGGCAGAACCAGGTGGCCGGCAAGCAGCCATGACCGTTGTTGGCCCGACACACGTGCATAAATTCCGTCCCTGCCCCCGGCGATCAGGCCCGCCTGGATCATACCGACAATGAGCGATGCGACAGGCTTGTCTGCCGTTGCGTACAAGGCAATGCGGGTGTTAGCTGTGTGTACAGACGGTTCCTCGACGCCCAGTCGCACATAGTTTTTCGGCCGGTCGGTTTTGGGCTCGATTTTTTCCAGCAACGCCATACCGAGCAACAGGGGTTTGACCCGTTCAAATAGCACCGGGTAACCACCCTTGCCCGGCAACTGCCAGTGATCGCCTTTTTTCGTGACATCGTAGACCAGACCGTGGTGTTCAACGCGGATGCGCGTGATGTCGTTCAGTGCCTGTTCCAGGCCCGGGAACAGGCGCTGGGCGCCGTGGGCGGCATCGGAGCGGGAAGACGGTTTCTCCCGCGTCAACCACACGGTGGCCGTGATCAGTACCACGACAGACAGCATAATCACCGGAAGTTTGCTTTTCATCCCCGCTCCACCGCGTAGCGCCATCTTACGTAGTGAATGTGCGATGCATACGCCGCATGCGCAGCAGGCCGAGCACCAGGGCAAACAGGATCACCAGCAAAGGCACCAGACCGATATTCACGACTTTCAGCCACATACCCAGCGTATTGATATCCCTGTTCAGGTCGTGCTGCACGTTGCGCAAGGCCTTGCGGGTCTTGATCTGCCCGGTCTGAAATTTTTGCAAGGCCTCCTGCTGCGCCGCACTCATGATACGTACGCTGTCCCCGTATTTTTTTTGCTGGAGGTCGCGGATTTTTTGTTGGGTTTCGCTGAGCTGGATTTGCAGGGCGCGTTCGCGGGCGCGGAATTGTTTTTCGGCATGCTCTTTCAGCGCAGCCACCTTGATAAACGGGCGCGCGGAACGACCGCGACTGCGCAGGCTGATCAGGTCGTTGCTGCCGCTGAGGTTCTCCAATGCGTTAATCAGGAATGCCCCGTTATCGGCGCGGGGGACGGCGACACGCCGGCCATAGAAGTCCCGGAAATCGACCCAGAAGCGGTCGTCGAGCATATCGGTGTCTGCAACAACAATGACATTCACCGATCCGCGCGAGCGGGTCAACCGGTCTGCCGTATTTGCGCCCGAAATACCTTGCGGGAAAGCGCTTTTAACTTCACCACGGACATGCGCCGCCAGCGTCAGGGGCGTACCGCCCGGTTGATAGGTCTGTAGCAGTTCGGTTGGGCGGGTGCCATATTTCACGTAGCCCGCTTCCATCTGCATGGCCTGGTCGCTGGTCTGGATCAGGGGGGAAATCTGTGTCGTGGCGTCCGGCCGTTTCAACAGGTAACCGGAACTTGCCATCACCAGCGACTGCAAGTCCGCCGTGACGAAGTCCTTGTCGTTGAAGTTTTTCCTGCCCAGGGTCAGCCACACCACATAGTCCACCGGCGTGCCGCGACTTGTCGTTATCTGGGTGGCGTTGCGACGATCGGCCGCAATATAATCCGGCGCCAGCTGCAGACCCCAGGCGCTCAACAGGGGCTTGAGATCCGCACTGCGAACCGCTTCCACGTAACCCTGGTCCGGGCTGGTCACTTTCGGCATGGACCGGTCGGCTTCCGAAAAGCCGTCAAGGAACACCAGCGCGCGGCCGCTGCCGAGTACATACTGGTCGATAGCGAAGCGGGTTTTTTCCGGCAGTTTCTGTGGATAGACCACCATCAACACATCAATCTTGTCGGGGATATGTTCACTGTCGCTCGCCAGTTCCCGCACATCGAAAGACTGCTTCATGCGGGTGAGCACGAACCAGTCCTGTTGTGGCTCGCCGTGCAGTGGATCATCCGCGCGTGCATCGGCCGAGAGGGGTAAACCGGACATCAGCCCCACCACCGGCTTTTGCGGGTTCGCCAGGTTGTA
>JALWRY010000027.1 GCA_027080445.1 Thiohalobacter sp.
GTACGGCGCGGCAGTCGCCCGGCAGCGTGGATGACCAGACAGACAGGGGTAAGCGATAGCCATCGTCCATGCGGGCATAATCCGTGTGCAGTGAGGCCCTGTCCCTGTGGCTGCCCGGTGGGTAAAGGTATGGCGTGGCGCAGGCTGCTAGGGTCAGGGAAAGCAGCGTGGTTGTCATTGCCCGAAATGGCGATATTACTTTAAATATATCTTTTATATTTATGTTAAATAACATATTTGTTCATATATTTTAAATTCTGCTCTGGTTCGCGGGCAAGCCCGCTCCTGCGGCATTGATGCCTCATGCCTGTTTTGTCTGTCTGCCCTACCCAGCGGAAATCAAATAGCTCATAATGGCGCGCTTACTTGAAACCGGGTCACGGGAGCTTTGAATGAGCAACAGTTTTTCCACACGGAGCACTTTAAACTGCAACGGCAAGGACTACGAGGTCTACCGTCTGCCGGCACTGGAAACGGATGTTTCCACGTTACCTTACTCACTCAAGGTGCTGCTGGAAAACCTGCTGCGCTTTGAAGATAACAAGACCGTTACCCGTGATGATATCGAAGCACTGCTTCACTGGGATCCCAGTGCGGAGCCCAGCCAGGAAATCGCCTACCGTCCCGCGCGCGTTCTGATGCAGGATTTTACCGGTGTACCCGCGGTGGTCGACCTGGCCGCCATGCGCGATGCCATGAAAGCCCTGGGGGGCGATCCGGAAAAGATCAACCCGCTGCAACCGGCGGAACTGGTCATCGATCACTCGGTGCAGATCGACAGCTTCGGGCGCAAGGATTCGATGGATCTCAACGCCAAAATCGAATACCAGCGCAACCAGGAACGTTACGCCTTCCTGAAGTGGGGCCAGAAAGGTTTCTCCAATTTCAAGGTAGTGCCGCCGGATACCGGCATTGTTCACCAGGTCAATCTCGAATACCTGGCGCGCGTGGTATTCGCGCAGGAAAACAACGGCGTGCTGCAAGCCTATCCCGATACGCTGGTCGGTACCGACTCGCACACCACCATGGTCAACGGCCTCGGCGTACTGGGCTGGGGCGTCGGTGGTATCGAGGCCGAAGCCGCGATGCTCGGCCAACCAGTGTCCATGCTGATCCCGCAGGTTGTCGGCTTCAGGCTTGAGGGTGAACTGCCGGAGGGTGCAACAGCGACCGACCTCGTGTTGCTGGTGGTGGAAATGCTGCGCCAACACGGCGTGGTCGGCAAGTTTGTCGAATTCTTCGGTGACGGTCTGGACCACCTGTCGCTGGCCGACCGTGCAACGCTCGCCAACATGGCGCCGGAATATGGCGCCACCTGCGGTATCTTCCCGATCGATGAAGAGACCCTGAACTACCTGCGCCTGTCAGGCCGCAGCGACGAACAGGTCGCGCTGGTCGAAGCCTATGCGCGTGAACAGGGGATGTTCCGCGTCAAGGGACAACCCGCCGCCCGCTACAGCAGCACGGTTGAACTGGACATGGCCGATGTCGTACCCAGTCTGGCCGGCCCCAAACGCCCGCAGGACCGGGTGCCACTCAGTGTCTCGAAGCAACGGTTCAACGAGGCACTGCATGCACTGAAGACCGAACGCAAACTGGAAAGCCATGCCGTATCCGGCACCATCGATGGCCAGGACTTCGAATTGAACGATGGCGCGGTGGTGATTGCCTCGATCACCTCCTGCACCAACACCTCCAACCCTTCCGTCATGCTCGGCGCCGGGCTGGTGGCGCGCAAGGCGGTGGAGAAAGGCCTCAAGGTAAAACCCTGGGTCAAAACATCACTGGCGCCCGGTTCACAGGTCGTCACTGAATACCTCAACCAGGCCGGCCTGATGGACGACCTGGAAAAACTGGGTTTCAATGTTGTCGGTTACGGCTGCGCAACCTGCATCGGCAACTCCGGCCCGTTACCGGCACCCGTGTCAAAGGCGATTGCAGACGGCAAGCTGTCGGTCTGCTCGGTACTGTCCGGCAATCGTAATTTCGAAGGCCGCGTACACGCCGAAGTACGTATGAACTATCTCGCTTCACCGCCGCTGGTGGTGGCCTACGCGATCGCCGGCACCCTGGATATCGACCTGGCCAACACCTCACTCGGCCAGGATGCCGACGGCAACGACGTATTCCTGAAGGACATCTGGCCCGCCCAGGCCGAGATCAACGCCTTGATCAGGAACAGCGTCAACCGCGAGGAATTCACCCGCGTGTACGAAGACGTCTTCAAGGGCGAGAATCGCTGGAATGCACTGGAATCCCCGGAAGGCCAGCTGTTCGGCTGGCAGGACGATTCCACCTACATCCGCAACCCGCCCTACTTCGAGGGAA
>JALWRY010000028.1 GCA_027080445.1 Thiohalobacter sp.
GCTGTCCTGTCACGGACTGGGGCGGACATTCAGCGACGGCAATTTGCATGTACCGGTGCTGAGCCAGGTCAACCTGACGGTGGAAGCCGGGCAGCAACTGGCAATCGTCGGCAGTTCCGGCAGTGGAAAAAGTACCCTGTTGCACCTGCTTGGAGGCCTGGACAAGCCGACGGACGGCAGCGTTGAGTTGATGGAGAAAAATTTCAGCCGCCTGAGCGAAGCCGCCCGCAGTCGGCTGCGTAACCGGCACCTGGGCTTTGTCTACCAGTTCCATCACCTGTTGCCTGAATTCACTGCCCTGGAAAACGTGGCCATGCCCCTGGTCATTGGTGGCTGTGCCGTTACAGGTGCGCGTGATCAGGCCAGAGAAATGCTGGAACGTGTCGGACTGGAAGCCCGTGTCGGGCACAAGCCCTCCGAGTTATCCGGGGGTGAACGGCAACGCGCCGCCGTGGCGAGGGCGCTGGTGGCGCGTCCTGACTGTGTGCTGGCCGATGAACCGACCGGCAATCTGGACCGTCATAACGCCGAACATATTTACCGTCTGATGCTGGAACTCAACCAGGATTTCAATACCAGCTTCGTGGTAGTGACACACGATATTCAGCTGGCGGAGCGCATGGACCATGTCATGCACCTTGATGACGGGCGGCTGACGGGCTAGAAAAACCACCAGCCGTCGTCGAGCTGGTCCTTGCATTGTTCGAGTTGTACTTTATAGGCTGCAGCGCGTCGCGAGACTTTCTTTGCCACCTTTATCAACCAGGGTTTTCTTTTGTAGGTTTTTCGTTTGAAGCCGCCCTGGCCTTCATGGTAGGCGAGGTACTGGCTGTAGGCGTCCCGTTTGCTGATGCCCAGTTTGCGGTGTGAGACATCGCCGTACCAACCGATGAAATCCACCACATCTTCAAAATCGTCACGGTCCGCCCAGCGGTGTCCCGTCGATTTCCGGTACCAGTTCCAGGTGCTGTCCTTGATCTGTCCGTAACCATACGCTGAAGACAGGCGTGTCCATGGGATGACCCACAACAGTTTCTTGCGTGGGGGTTTGGCATCGTGGACGAAACGGGATTCCTGGTAAATGATTGCCAGTTGCACGTAGACCGGAACCCCCCATTTCTTTTCGCTGTCCAGCGCATCGCTGTACCAGCCGCCTTTTTCATTGAAGATGGAACAACTGTCGTGAATATTGCGTGGGGGGGAGGTGGTGCAGGAAACCGCGAGTACGGCTGGCAGGACGACAGCGACCGCTGCAAGGAAACGCCACCGGCGCATACTGCTACCGCTCAGAATTCGAGGTGTGCACCAGCGAAGGGGCCGCCAAACTCGATATCCGCGTAGGAACCGTCGAAGTCATCGAGGTTCAGGCGAATCGCGCGATAGCCGACATCGACGCCCAGGTACCAGGGGGTGATATAACTGGCCTTCAGGGTGTAGTCGTAAAAGCTGCTGTCCTGGTAGGAGACATAACTGCCATCGGCGCTGACCGACAGACCTGTGAGTGGCAGTTCAGCGCCGAGCCCGGCGTACAGCATGGGCACCCAACCGGAAATATCAGCCGTTTCCGTGCCTGACAGGGCACCGGTAATACGTGCACGTGAATCGATGTACTTGGCATTCAGGCCGAGATCAACATTCAGCACGGTATCGAACAACTGGTAGTACATGGTGACATCGGTCTGGTCGAGTTTGATCTCACTGTGAACATTTTCGTTCAGGCTGAAGGTGGTGTTGCCATACAGGACACTTTTCCCCAGCTGGCCGTTGGCGCTGGAGTCGATATTGGTGCGGCTGACCCGGACATTCGGTAGCACCGGAACCGGGTGCTCGAAGGAGAAATAATAGCTGTTGAGGTTGTCGTCGTTGTAACCGAGATCATCCTGGACATCGATATCGTTGGATGAATTGCGGGTTTTGTAGCGGGCATCACCGGTAATGTCGTACGACCAGTTGTGTACGCCGGCCTCCAGTTTGAGGTTGTCCGCCTGTGCAAACGGAGCGGTCAGCGCCAGCAAGGCAACGGATAGAGCCAGATGTCGCATATTCCCTCCGCTATGTGTGTGGTAAACCCGATACTGTTATCGGACGATGTGGCGAAATTATAACAGAGACGGTTGGCCGGACATAGATGCCGGTCACAAAATACTTGTTGTCAGGCCAGTTGCGGCGTAGTTTCGCACCTGGCGAGTCTCTGCCTGATCCGTCATTGCGAGCAACTCACCCCGCTGCGCGGTGACGAATCGGGGAAGAACTGTCGGCTGCGATAGTTTAGGCTGTGGCTAACCGTGAGGGAAGGCCGACGCTTCATTGGTGCGAGAGTGCCCGT
>JALWRY010000029.1 GCA_027080445.1 Thiohalobacter sp.
GGTCAGTAAAAAGGTTAGGATTAAAATTCTGTTGGGTTTCCCACAGGGTATCGAATTCCTGTTCTACCAAAGATCGGTCTATGTAGAAGTCATAAGCCTTGTCTTTTACGGTCCGCCCCCGAAGGCGTGCACGCACGCTCAATCCCTGTTCGTGCCGACGGGCCAACCATTCTCCCACAGTCTTGCAGCTTTCCTGTTCGATATGTTCCCGCAGTTCATTGATAGCCTTTTTCATCAGGCCTCGTTCCTGATCCTTGGCATCGGTTTTGCGGTTGCTCTTGAATCCCCGGCGTTGGTTAATATGGAACAGGGCACGGGCAAACTCAGCAGGCGTAAGTGCTTCATATAGCCCCTTGCGGCGCAAGTCATAGGGGTCGAGTTGCGACAGGGCTTTGCGTTCTTTGACGTCTGCAGGGAAGAAGCCCAGTCTGATCAGTGCTTCCATGAGCCTTGCTTTGCGTTTAAGCAGGCGGTCGCGCCGGCGCCGCGCCTGACGCGCAAGGCGCCGAGTGACAGCCAGCGAGCTGCCGTCCTTTGGATTGCGGCCATCTGGAAATATTCGTACGCCCATACGTATAACGGCGCACGGCTGGTTACTGGTATCCAGGCGAACCATGCACCAGCCAATGGATGAAGAACCCAGATCTAGACCAAGCCGATAGCGCATTGCAGGCAACATGAATATATCTCCTTGTTGACAAACTTAATCTATAGCCTATACCATCAAACGTGTATACATCATTGGGATATGTGCTCCAGCCGCTAACAAGCTGCAAGATGCACAAAATGCGAGGCCGCTATATGCGGCCTCTCTATTTTTGCGGATGGCTATTCAGCCGGAAAAACGCTGCCGGCCTCGAACACCGGGCCATCGACGCAGACCCGCTTCATCGCTGTACCCTCTGGCGTGTGGACTTCGACCACACAGCCTGCACAGCCGCCTACCGCGCAGGCCATGTACTCTTCCAGTGATACCTGGCAGGGCAGTTGATAGTCCCTGGCCAGTTTCGCCACCGCCGACAGCATCGGGTGGGGACCGCAGGCATAGACACTGACTTCCTCGCGTTGTGCGGCATCGAAGCTATCCAGCCAGTGGCGCGCAAGGTCGGTGATGTAACCTTCATAACACCCCGCGTAGCCCTGCAGGCTGGCCAGGCGGCTGGGCACGCCCCAGTCGTCGAGCAGTGGCATGGCGGCGATCACGCCGTCCGGCATGCCCGGCAACATAATCTGCGAGGGGCGTTCGCTGAACGGGAAGGGGACTTCGGAGCCCATCAGCACCAGAGGCTGGCTGTCACCGGTGGTTTTCATCCGCTCGGCAAGAAACACCATCGGTGGCATGCCCACGCCACCGCCCAGCAGCAGGGCGCGGGGACGCTGCGGGTCCGGTGTGAAGGGTTTCCCGATGGGCCCGAGCAGGCTGAGTGTTTCACCGGCTTGCCGCCTGGCCAGCAGGCGCGTACCCCGTCCGACAGCCTTGTAGAGGAAGTCTACCCAACCCTTTTCTGCATCGACGCGCATGATGGACAGGGGGCGGCGCATGGCCAGCATGGGGTCGCAAACCAGGTGGGCAAACTGGCCCGGTTGGGCGAGCGCCGCGCAGTCGGGCGCGTGCAGGCGCAGGATGTACTGGTCGCCCTCGAAGGCCTGGTGTGACAGGACTTCGGCCGTTTCCAGCGCAATGGTTTCACGGTGTGCGGGGTGTTTCATTTGGCTTCGCGGCGAAAGATGGGCTGGCCGTCACGCAGGGTAAAGCGCACCCGCCCTGGCATTTCCCAGCCGGTGAAGGGCGTGTTTTTCCCCTGGCTGAGCAGGTTTTCACGTTTCACCTGCCAGTGCGCACTCGCGTCGAAGAGGCACAGGTCTGCGACCCGGCCAACACCGAGTTCGCCACAGGGCAGGTTGAGGATGGCTGCCGGCCCGCAGGTGACGCGGGCAATGGCTTCGCTCAGGGTGAGATGTTTGTCCTGTACCAGCTTGAGGGTCAGGGATAACAGGGTATCGAGGCCGGACGCGCCGGGTTCGGTGGCCGGGAAGGGCGCCAGTTTTGCGTCGGCCTCGTGCGGCTGGTGATCCGAACAGAGTGCGCCCAGCGTGCCGTCGCGCAGGCCGGTCAGCAGCCCGTCACGGTCATTCTGGGTACGCAGTGGCGGTATGAAGTGGAACTCGGGGTTGAATTCCGATGCGTCCATTTCAGTCAGGTACAGGTAGGGGATGGCGACATCGGCGCTGACGGGCAGGCCGTCGAACTGCGCGCGCGCCACCATGCGTACCGCGCGTTCCGTGGTGAGTCGGCAGAAGTGGGCGCGCGACCTTGCCC
>JALWRY010000030.1 GCA_027080445.1 Thiohalobacter sp.
GCAACGGCCCTACACGCTGGATTACGTCAAGCGCATCTTCACCGAGTTTGAAGAATTGCACGGCGATCGCGCCTATGCCGATGATCCGGTGATTATCGGGGGCGTGGCGCGGCTCGACGGCAAGCCGGTGATGATCATTGGCCACCAGAAGGGCCGTGATACCAACGAGAAGGTGCGACGTAATTTCGGTATGCCGCGTCCTGAGGGTTACCGCAAGGCGAAACGCCTGATGGAAATGGCGGAACGCTTCAAAATGCCGGTGCTGACCCTGATCGATACGCCCGGCGCCTACCCGGGGATTGGCGCGGAAGAGCGTGGCCAGAGTGAGGCCATTGCCCGCAACCTGTACGTGATGGCTGACCTCAAGACGCCGATTATCTGTACCGTCATCGGCGAGGGCGGTTCCGGTGGCGCGCTGGCCATCGGTGTTGGCGACCGTATGCTGATGTTGCAATACAGTATCTACTCGGTGATTTCACCGGAAGGCTGTGCTTCCATCCTGTGGAAGAGCGCGGAAAAAGCTTCCGATGCCGCCGAGGCGCTGGGTGTGACATCCTCGCGGCTGAAAGCGCTGAACCTGATCGATGAGATCATCGATGAACCCCTGGGTGGTGCACACCGGAATCCCGACGATATGGCGGAGAGCATCCGTGCCCGGCTGGTCGAACACATCGAGCAACTCGAACGCCTGCCGATGGACCAGCTGATTGCGGCGCGCTATCAGCGCCTGATGTCGTATGGTGAGTTCGTCGAAAAATAAGCCTTTTGATACGCTCGCCACAGCACTGCCCGATGCGGAAGGCTATATCGTGGCCTACAGCGGTGGCGTGGATTCCCATGTCCTGTTACATGTGCTTTCCGAACAGCGGGAGGCATTGCGCGCACCCTTGATGGCGGTGCATGTCGATCACGGTATCCAGTCACAGTCGGGCGAATGGCGCGCGCATTGCGAACGTATCTGCCGGCAGCTGAAAGTCCCGTTTCATGCCCTGCAAACGAACGGCGCTGCCGCGCCCGGTGAGAGTCCGGAGGCGGCGGCGCGTCATGCGCGTTACCAGGTGCTGGCGGACTGGTTGCCCGAGGGCACAGTGCTGCTGTCTGCACAGCACCGCGACGACCAGGCGGAGACTCTGTTGTTGCAACTGTTCCGCGGTGCGGGACCGCGTGGCCTGTCCGCCATGCCGGCCAATACCTCGCTGGGGCGAGGCCGATTGCTGCGGCCCTTTCTGGATACGACGCGTGCCGAAATCCTGGCCTGGGCGCAGGCGCATGACCTGGACTGGATCGAAGACCCGTCGAATGCCGATACCCGCTACGACCGCAACCTGCTGCGCCACACCGTACTCCCGGCCTTGCAGCAACGCTGGCCGGGCCTGTCCACAGCCCTGGCTCGCGCGGCGTCACACCAGTCCGAACAGGCCGCTCTGGCGGATGCCCTGGCCGGGATGGATCTTTCCAGCTGTGGCAGCGAGTCGGGTAATCATCTTGTGCAGGCTGCTCTGGTCCGGCTGGAGCCTGCCCGGCAACGAAATCTGTTGCGTTTCTGGATCCGCCAGCAGGGCTTTGCCATGCCTTCCCGGGCCGTGCTGGAACATATCCGCACGGAAATGCTGTACAGCCGGGACGATGCACAACCCATGGTGCGCTGGGGCGATGCGGAACTGCGCCGCTTTCGCGGGGAGCTTTGCCTGATGCCTACCATGCCGGCCCACGATCCGACCCGGTGTATCCACTGGGATCTGCAAAACAGCCTGACACTGGATGCAGCCGGCGGCGTATTGGTGGCAAAGCCGGTAACAGGGCGGGGGCTGCATTTGCCGAACGGGTCCGCAAAGGTTGAGGTCCGTTTCCGGCGCGGTGGCGAGTCATTGCGACTGCCCGGCGCCAGTCATCACCGAACGCTGAAAAACCTGTTGCAGGAACGCGGTGTGCCGGACTGGGAACGTGAGCGTCTACCCCTGTTATATACCGGAAAAACACTGGTTGCGGTGCCCGGTATTGCCGTATGCGAGGGGTTCCAGGCGCAGCCGGGGCAGACGGGTTTCTCACTGGCCTGGTCACGCCTCGAGTTTACCGGTCATGGCGAGTTTTGATTGTTTAAGGGCTGACATTCTGGTAGTCTGGCTTCCCGTCCAGACGTTGTTTTCTCCTGCATTTTTCGGAGCTTCATGACCCGATTTATATTCATAACCGGCGGTGTGGTTTCCTCTTTGGGGAAAGGCATCGCTGCCGCTTCCCTTGGCGCATTGCTCGAAGCCCGGGGCCTCAAAGTCACCATGATGAAGCTCGATCCCTACATCAATGTGGATCCGGGCACCATGAGCCCGTTCCAGCACGGTGAGGTGTTCGTGACCAATGACGGGGCCGAGACCGACCTCGACCTTGGCCACTACGAGCGCTTTATCCGCACCACCATGGGCAAGCGCAACAACTTCACCACCGGCCAGATCTACGAGGCGGTGATCCGCAAGGAACGCCGTGGCGATTATCTCGGTGGTACGGTGCAGGTGATCCCGCATATTACGGATGAAATCAAGCGTTGCGTTCATGCCGGCGCCGAAGGCTATGATATCGCCATGGTGGAAATCGGTGGTACGGTGGGTGATATCGAGTCCCTGCCGTTCCTTGAAGCGATCCGCCAGATGGGCGTCGAACTGGGCCACCAGCAAGCCCTGTTCATGCACCTGACGCTGGTGCCGTATATTGCGGCATCAGGTGAGATCAAGACCAAGCCGACCCAGCATTCCGTGAAAGAACTGCGTTCCATCGGCATCCAGCCCGATGTGCTGCTGTGCCGCTCGGACCGCACCATCCCGGTCGATGAACGGCGCAAGATCGCATTATTTACCAACGTGCCGGATCGTGCGGTCATTTCTGCCGTCGATGTGGACAGTATTTACAAAATCCCGCTGCTGCTCAACGAACAGCACCTCGACGATACTGTGGTCGATCTGATGGGGATCGATGTGCCGGACGCCGATCTTTCAGAATGGCAGGATGTGGCCGAACGACTGGAGCACCCGGAACGCGATGTGACGGTGGCCATGGTGGGCAAGTACGTCAACCTGACCGAATCCTACAAGTCCTTGTCCGAGGCGTTGATCCACGCCGGTATCCAGACCCGCACCCGGGTAAAGATTCGTTACGTGGATTCCGAAGTCATCGAGCAGAAGGGCCTGGAAGTACTCGGCAAGGCCGACGCCGTGCTGGTGCCGGGTGGATTTGGCGAGCGCGGCGTGGAAGGCAAGATTATGGCCGTGCGCTATGCCCGCGAGCATGGCATCCCGTACCTGGGGATCTGTCTCGGCATGCAGGTGGCGGTGATCGAATTCGCGCGCAATGTCGCAGGACTCTCCGAAGCGCAGAGCACCGAGTTCCGCAAGGATACCAAAGACCCGGTGATCGGCCTGATTACCGAATGGCAGGACGAGGCCGGCAATATTGAACGCCGTGACGAGGATAGCGACCTCGGCGGAACCATGCGCCTCGGCGGCCAGACCTGCAAACTGCTGCCGGGTACCCTGGCGCGCAAGGTGTACGGCAAGGATGAAATCGTGGAACGCCACCGCCACCGTTATGAGTTCAACAATCACTACCGGGAAACGCTGGAGAAGGCCGGCCTGACCATCGGCGGAACCTCGCTGGACGGCAGCCTGGTGGAGATGGTCGAGATCAACAATCATCCCTGGTTCCTGGCCTGCCAGTTCCACCCCGAATTTACCTCGACACCCCGCGATGGTCACCCGCTGTTTACCAGCTTTATCGAGGCAGCCAATAACCATCGCAGCCAAGTAGCCATACCCGCCGACCAGCCCAGTCTGGTGCGTGCGGATGCCTGATATTTAACGACGACAAGGTTTCTGAACCATGAAATTATGTGGATTTGAAGTGGGGCTGAATGCCCCCTTTTTTCTGATTGCCGGCCCCTGCGTGATCGAAAGCGAGGAACTGGCCTTGTCCACTTCCGCCGAGCTGAAGCAGATCACGGCCGAGCTGGGCATACCCTTTATTTACAAGTCTTCCTACGACAAGGCCAACCGTTCTTCGGCGGACAGTTTTCGCGGCCCGGGTATCGAGGAGGGACTGCGTATCCTGCAGAAGGTCAAGGACGAAATCGGCGTACCGGTGTTGACCGACGTACACGAGGACACGCCACTGGATGAAGTCGCCAGTGTGGTGGACGTCCTGCAGACGCCGGCCTTTCTGTGTCGCCAGACCAACTTCATCCAGAACGTGGCGCGTACCGGCAAGCCGGTCAATATCAAGAAGGGGCAGTTTCTGGCGCCCTGGGATATGAAAAACGTGGTCGACAAGGCGCGCGCGGCAGGGAACGAACAGATCATGGTGTGCGAACGCGGTGTATCCTTCGGCTATAACAACCTGGTTTCCGATATGCGTTCACTGGCGGTGATGCGCAATACCGGTGCGCCGGTAGTGTTCGACGCCACTCACTCGGTGCAGTTGCCGGGCGGGCAGGGCAATGTGTCCGGCGGACAGCGGGAGTTTGTGCCGGTACTGGCGCGCGCGGCGATGGCGGCGGGTGTGTCGGGTGTGTTCATGGAAACGCATCCCGACCCATCGAAGGCGCTGAGTGACGGCCCCAATGCCTGGCCGCTGGGGCAGATGAAGGATTTGCTGGAGACATTGAAGATACTCGATGACACGGTAAAATCGCGGCCGTTCGCCGAGACAGCATTGCTTTAAATATTTTACATAACCTTTTGTATCTGGAGTAGAAATGGCAAAAATTACCGATGTCCGCGGCAGGGAAATCCTGGACTCGCGTGGCAATCCTACCGTGGAAGCGGATGTGTTGCTGGATGATGGTTCGATGGGGCGTGCGGCGGTACCGTCCGGGGCGTCGACGGGGTCGCGTGAGGCCGTTGAGCTGCGTGACGGGGACGCCTCGCGCTATTCAGGTAAAGGCGTGCTGAAGGCGGTCGGTAGTGTCAACGGTGAACTGCGTGATGCGGTAACCGGGATGGACGCTTCCGACCAGGCGGCGCTGGACCAGAAGATGATCGAGCTGGACGGCACCGACAACAAGGGTCGACTGGGCGCCAATGCCCTGCTGGCGGTTTCGCTGGCGGCAGCGCAGGCACAGGCGCGCGCGAACGGCCTGCCCTTGTATCGTCACCTGAAGGGTGACGGGCCTTACCAGTTGCCGGTGCCGATGATGAACATTATCAACGGCGGCGCGCATGCGGACAACAGCGTTGATCTGCAGGAATTCATGATTCTGCCGGTGGGTGCGGACAGTATTCGCGAGGCAGTACGTTATGGCGCGGAAGTCTTTCATGCGCTCAAGGCGGTACTCAGCGGTCGTGGCCTCAGCACGACGGTGGGCGATGAGGGGGGCTTCGCGCCGAACCTGTCGTCCAACGAAGCGGCCATCGAGGTGATCCTCGAAGCCATTGACAAGGCCGGCTTCAAGGCGGGCGAGGATATTTACCTTGGCATCGACGCCGCCAGTTCCGAGTTTTACAAGGACGGTCGTTACCAGCTGGAATCGGAAGGCAAGTCGTTCGATGCCGAGGGTTTTACCGACTTCCTGGCCGGCTGGATTGACCAGTACCCTATTCTGTCACTTGAGGACGGCATGGATGAGAGTGACTGGGACGGCTGGAAAGTCCACACGGAGAAACTCGGTGACAAGGTTCAGCTGGTGGGCGATGACCTGTTCGTCACGAATACAAGTATTATCCAGCGCGGCATTGACGAACACATCAGTAATTCCATTCTCATCAAACCTAACCAGATCGGTACGCTGACCGAAACCCTGGCGGCCATCGAGATGGCGACCAATGCCGGTTTTACCTCAGTGGTCTCGCACCGTTCCGGGGAAACCGAAGATGTTGTGATTGCCGATATCGCGGTCGGCAGCAGCGCCACCCAGATCAAGACGGGTTCGCTGTCGCGTTCTGACCGTGTGGCCAAGTACAACCGCCTGATCCGTATCGAGGAACAGCTGGGTTCCGAAGCCAGTTATGCCGGTCGTGGTGGTTTCAAGCAGTTCGCCGCCTGATCCCGCGTTACGCAGCCCGATATGCGCGTGCTGATCTGGCTGCTGGTGGTGTTGCTGGTGCTGTTGCAGTACCGCCTGTGGGTGGGTGACGGCAGCCTGGCGGAAGTCTGGGACCTGTACCAGCAGGTCGAGACGCAGAAGGCCGAGAACCGCGAGCTGCGTGAACGCAACCAGGCGCTGGAAGCCGAAGTGAAAGATCTCAAGCAGGGTCTGGATGCGATCGAGGAACGTGCGCGCGAAGAACTGGGCATGACCCGCGACGACGAGACCTTCTACCAGATCATTCAGGAACCGGAGAACGGTGGTGAGTGAGTCACCGGCCTGCTGGGCGGTTGTGCCGGCGGCGGGCCGCGGTCGTCGTATGGGTACGGCCTTGCCCAAACAGTTGCTACAACTCGGCGAGGTGACGGTGCTCGAGCACAGCCTCAATGCACTTTACAGCCTCACGACACTGGCCGGCCTGGTGCTGGTCAGCCAGGAAAACAGGGATATTGAAGCTATTGCCGGGCGTTATCTTCAGCACGGCTTGATACGTGCGCCCGGTGGCGCTGAACGTTGCCACTCTGTCCTCAACGGTTTGCAGGCGCTGTCCACGATGGCGGCTGATAGCGACTGGGTGCTGGTCCACGATGCGGCGCGCCCCTGTGTGCGCACAGCGGATCTGCAAAAACTGATCGAATTAGCGTCCGGTCACCCCGTTGGCGGTGTGCTTGGGGTGCCGGCGCACGATACGATGAAACGCACCGATGCCGACGGTGCGATACAGACGACCGTGGTGCGTCAGCATTTATGGCACGCCCAGACCCCGCAGATGTTCCGGTTCGGCCGACTTCGCGAGGTGCTGGAAGCCGCGTTACAGGATGGCTACGAAGTCACCGACGAAGCCTCCGCCATGGAACACGCCGGCGAACAGCCGCTGATGGTGGAAGGCCACGCCGACAACCTTAAAATCACCCGCCCGGAAGACTTGCCGCTGGCGGAGCTGTACCTGCGACAACAGGGGCGCTTATGAGAATCGGTCAGGGCTTTGATGTTCACGCGTTTGAAGCCGGTGATCATTGTCGGCTGGGCGGTGTCGATGTGCCGCATACGCAGGGTCTGAAAGCGCACTCCGATGGCGACGTATTGCTGCACGCGTTGTGCGACGCCTTGCTCGGTGCGGCGGGTCTGGGCGATATCGGCCGGCACTTCCCTGACAGTGACGAGGCGTTTCGTGGTATCGACAGTCGCGAGTTGTTGCGCCGGGTGATGGCGCAACTTGATGCGCGTGGCCTGTGTGTCATCAATGCCGACCTGACGCTGGTGGCGCAGGCGCCGAAACTGGCGCCCTACGTCGACGCCATGCGCGACACGATTGCGCAGGACCTTGGCGTCAATGCCTCCCGCATCAACATCAAGGCCACCACCACCGAACATCTGGGGTTTACCGGCCGCAAGGAAGGTATCGCCGCCTTCGCCGTGGTTTTGCTGGATGAATGAAAACATCCCGTTGACCCTGCCGTACGCGTATGGCGGCACACTGGGTCCGGCGGTGATCCGTACTGAGCCGGAAGATTTCCAGGTGACAGAAATTCCCCTGCTGGCGCCGGACGGGGAGGGCGAACACTGCTGGCTGCGTGTCTGCAAACGCAATAGCAACACCGCCTGGGTGGCGAAACAGCTGGCGGATTTCGCCGGCGTATCGCACAAGGCCGTGAGCTATGCCGGGATGAAAGACCGTCATGCTGTCACCGAGCAATGGTTTTCCGTGCAGTTGCCCGGGCGTGAAGCCCCGGACTGGCAGGCCATCAACCATGATGACTTTGAGGTCCTGGAAGCAAAGCGGCACAGCCGAAAACTCAAAACCGGCGCACTGCGGGGCAACCGTTTCCGCCTCAGGTTGCGGGGCGTGGTGGCGGACCCCGGGCGGGTTGAGGCGCGCCTTGAACAGCTCAGGGAGGGATTCCCCAACAGTTTCGGGCCGCAGCGTTTCGGGCATGACGGTGACAACCTGGCGCAGGCCGAACGCCTGTTCGCGCAGCCCAAAGCGCGTGTGCCGCGCCACAAGCGCAGTATCTGGCTGTCCGCTGTTCGCTCGGCGCTGTTTAACCGGGTGCTGGCGGCGCGTATCGAAGCCGGTAACTGGCATCAGCCCTTGCCGGGCGATGCGTTTCAACTGGAGGGCAAGTCTGCCGTGTTTGCTGCGGATGTAATCGATGCAGCGATTGAAACACGTTGCGCAGCCGGTGAGATCCATCCCACCGGCCCCTTGTGCGGCAGTGGCGAGGTGATGGTGAGGGGTGAAACCGCTGCGCTGGAACAGGCTGTGCTGGAACCTTACCAGGACTGGATCGAGGGGCTGAATGCTTTTCGCATGAATCACGCACGGCGCGCCTTGCGGGTTGTGCCCGGTGAGTTGTACTGGGAACAGGAAGCGCCAGACCAGTGGCTCGTATCGTTCAGTTTGCCCGCCGGCAGTTATGCCACCAGCCTGTTGTATGAACTCTTCGAGGTGAAAACAGCGGATGCCCGCGTGTGATGCCCTGAACGTAGTCCGGCAACGCATGGCCGAAGCGGCGCAACGCGCCGGCCGCCGTGTTGACGCGGTGCGCCTCGTGGCCGTGTCCAAGCGGCAGCCGCTGGAGGCCATCGAAACACTGATCGCCTGCGGGCAGACAGACTTTGGTGAAAACCAGGTTCAGGAAGCGCTGGAAAAGATCGGCCGTTTGGGTGGTCAACCTGTCGAATGGCATTTCATCGGCCACCTGCAATCCAACAAGACCCGCCATATCGGCGGTCATTTTAACTGGGTGCATACGGTAGACAGCGTGAAACTGGCCCGGCGGATTGATGCGTCGGCCCGTGAAGCCGGGCGGTGCGTCAACCTGCTCCTGCAGGTCAACGTGTCCGGCGACCCCGCCAAGCACGGTATTGCGGAAGAGGCCCTGTTGCCAATGATCGATGCCATCATGGAACAACGGCTCGAGGCGATCCGGCTGCGCGGCCTGATGACCATTGGTTACCGTGATGTGGCCGAAGCGGAAACCCGCCGCAGTTTCTGCCGCCTGCGTGAGCTGCTGGAAGCCTGTCGCAGTCGCTACGGGGATCATTTCTCCGAGTTATCCATGGGAATGAGCGGTGACTACACGCTTGCCATCGAGGAAGGCGCTACCCTGGTCAGGGTGGGCAGCGCCCTGTTTGGTGAACGACCGGGTCAGCCACGTTTCAGCAACACGTAGAGTGCCCCCGTTCCCCCGTCATAGTGCCGGGCGGAACAGTAGGCGAGGACTTCATCAC